>QNBZ01000009.1 GCA_003644295.1 Planctomycetota bacterium | reverse complement strand
TATAGAGCAATTTGATAATTGATAGCTTGACAATAATCAATAGAAAATAATCAATAATCAATTTATAATATCGCTGTGGAAAAAAGAGAAGTAATAACATTAGCCGAGCGTGTCGACAGGGATTTTCTGCCGTTTGTTCGCAGGCCCAGCAGGTACATCGGCGGCGAAATCAACCAAATCAAAAAAGACCTCTCGAAGTGCGACTTGACTGTTGCCTTGTGTTTCCCGGACATTTACGAAGTGGCGATGAGCTACACTGGCATTGCGGTTATTTACGATATTCTGAACGGAGTTGACGGTATAGCTGCCGAGCGGGTCTTTGCACCATGGGTTGATGCTGAAGAAGTAATGCGCCGCAAAAAAATTCCGCTGTTCAGTTTGGAATCCAGGGCGGCATTGAAGGATTTTGATATTATCGGATTTAGTTTGACCAGCGAGCTTTGCTACACCAACGTTCTCAATATGCTTGACCTTGGCGGCTTGGAAATCCGCAGCGGATTAAGAGATGAAAACGCTCCGCTGATAATTGCCGGCGGCGGTATGGCAAACTGCTGTGAACCAATAGCCGACTTTATTGATTTATTCATAATCGGTGAAGGTGAAGAAGCGGTTGTGGAATTGGCACAACTGATTAGAACTGAGAAAAAGGCCGGCGCTACAAAAATGGAAATCCTAACCGAGGCAGCTAAAAAATTCGGCTGGGTCTATGTCCCCACTCTTTACAATTCAACTGAAAACCCCAAATTGAAAAATGCCGTTGTAAAGGATTTTGAAAACGCTCCTGTCCCGCTTCGTCCCATTGTTCCGTTTACTCAGGCCGTTCACGAACGTGTCAGCGTTGAGATTATGCGCGGCTGTCCAGGCCGATGCAGATTTTGTCAGGCCAGTTTCTGTAGAAGACCGGTTCGCTGCCGAAGTGTTGAAAAAATTGTCAGTTTGGCAAAGGCCTGCTACCACGCCACGGGCTTCGAGACAGTCAGCTTGCTGAGCTTATCGACCGCTGATTATCCAAACCTCGAGGAATTAGTTTCACGCCTGCACCGGTATTTCAGTGGCAGGCATGTCGGCTTGTCGCTGCCGTCTTTGCGTGTTGATAAGCATCTAAAGTTACTGCCTAAATTGCTGACCGTAGTAAGAAAAGGCGGCCTGACAATTGCCGTTGAGGCCGCCGGCGAAAAATTAAGACAGATTATCAACAAGCCATTGAAAGATGAAGATTTGTTCGCCGCTGTTGAGGCTGCCTACCGGGCCGGCTGGCAGCGATTAAAACTGTATTTTATGGTTGGTCTGCCGGGTGAGACCGCCGATGATATAAAACAGATTGTGGAGTTGTCATCTCAATTAGCCGGACTGCGGAAGAAAATCGACGGCAAGACAGGCCAAATCAACATCACGGTAAGCTGGCTTGTGCCAAAGCCGCACACCCCGTTTGGCTGGCTCGGACAAAAGCCAAAAGCATATTTCGAAGAGGCAAAACGGTTGATACTTGATGAGAAAAGGAGACTTCGCGCGAGGTTTCTGCGGTTCAAGTTTCACGATATAAGCGCAAGCGTTCTGGAATCAGCGATGTCCCGAGGCGACAGAGGGCTGTGCGATGTTATCGAAGAGGCCTGGAGAAGAGGCGCAAAGTTCGATTTATGGCGTGAATGTTTTAACTATGAAATCTGGCAAAGCGCCTTTGAAAAATTTGGTATGGACATTGACACAGCGGCACAAAGGCAATTTGGCCATGATGAAAATCTGCCCTGGGAGCATCTCGGCGGCCCAGAGAAGAAATATCTATTGAAGCATTTGGATGATGCAATGAAAGAAAAATAGGACAGTTCCTGACGTCGAGAACTGTCCCAGTTTTTCTACACTTTCTTCATTCCAGATGGCAAATCCAATCCGCCGCGTCCCTGTTTCTCTCTGAAATCTACTATAATCTTAACGGCCTCTGCCGGCTCATCCACCACAGTGAACACGTTCATATCTTCCGGCGAAATAAAATTATGTTTGCCGAGCATCTCTTCCTTCATCCAGTTGACCAAGCCGTTCCAGTAACTACTTCCCATCAGGATTACGGGAAAGGATGCCTGTTTTAATGTTTGAATCAACACCAGCGACTCGAAGAATTCGTCCATAGTGCCGAAGCCGCCTGGGAAAACCACGAAGCCGTGAGCGTATTTTAAGAACATCACTTTACGACAGAAAAAATACCTGAAATGCAGCGACAAATTCTGGTATTCGTTCGGTATCTGCTCTATTGGCAGTTCGATATTGAGTCCGATGCTTTTACCGCCGGCTTCTGCGGCTCCTTTATTAGCCGCCTCCATAATTCCGCCGCCTCCGCCGGTTATCACCGCAAAGCCGGCCTTTGCTATCGTTGAAGCCGTTGCCTGAGCAAGTTCGTAGAACTTATCATTCTGTTTCATCCGTGCCGAGCCGAAGAACGACACCGCAGGCCCGACAGAACCAAGCTCATCGAAACCTTCCACGAACTCGGCCATAACCCTGAATATCCGCCAAAGGTCTTGAACCGGTTTATCAATCATATCAACCATATTTCGTATCTCGTATGTAGTATGTCGTATGTCGTAAGATATATTTTACCATAAAGCTGGGTCGTTCGCAGCAGGGCAATGTTTTGCAATCGGGCAGTTTTCGCAGTCCGGCTTGCGGGCACGGCAGTAATTTCGACCGTGAAAAATCAAGAGGTGGCTGAACATCGTCCAATTTTTCTTTGGTACTATTTCGGCTAAATCGGATTCTAACTTTACTGCGTTGCTGTTCTCTGAAAGCCCCAGGCGACGGGACAGCCGAATAACGTGTGTATCGCAGGCGATTGCCGGCTTGTCGAAGGCGTTGCCAAGTACGACATTAGCCGTCTTTCTACCCACGCCCGGAAGAGAAGATAGCTTTTCCATCGTACAGGGGACTTTACTGTCAAACTGCTCGACTATTTTTTTGCAGGCGCCCTTAATGCTCACCGCCTTATTATGGTAGAAGCCCGTGCTTTTTATATCCGACTCAATTTCTTTCAGGTCGGCTTTTGCCCAGTCGGCAGCCGATTTATATTTCTTGAACGCTTTTTCGGTTACCATATTGACACGAACATCCGTACACTGCGCCGACAGAATTGTTGCGATAAGCAGTTCCAGTGGATTTCTAAAGTTAAGAGCGGTCTTTGCATTCGGGTATGTTTTTTTTAATACGGGCCAAATTTTTCTGACACGTTCAGCCGCTTCAGCTTTGTCAACCCTTCGGTTTCGCTCAGGGAATGCCTTTATCGTTGCACTTTTAGCCATAGTCGTTATTTGGATGGAAGTTTTTCTAAAAGCCCTTTCAGTTCGTCAGCAAAAGATTTGCCTCGCCACCTGACCGCTTCTTTTTTTCCCGGTAAAAGCAGTATGCTAACCGGAACGCCCGGCTCATTATAAACATTTTTCAGGGCAAGCGTTGCCGGACAATTTTTCACCGTGGTATCCGCTTTAATTGCCAAAACATTTTTCTCTTCAATCAGTTTTGCAATATCCTTGCGGGAATAAACTGTTTTTCCAACCACATTGCAACTTAGACACCATTCTGCGGTGAACTCAATTAAGACAGGCCTTGATTCGGCTAAAGCTGTTTCTATCAGAGCGCCGTCATATTTTTGCCAGTCGATAAGTTTTTCTGTCGGCGTCAAGAAGAACAGCCCCGCTGCAACCGCCAAGGCAACCGCCGTAATTCGGATAAGCCACTTATGAACCGGCTTTGTATTATACCTGACCCAGCTGCCAAACATCCAGACGCAAAAACTCAGTATCAGGGCAAAATACAGCGCTGCGGTTCTTCGCTGTTGAGGCAGCACCGTAATAAGCCATATTGCGATAAACAGCAGAATAAATCCGACTGCCTGTTTAGATATTTCCATCCATCTGCCTGGCTTTGGCAGCCGATTTAACAACCCGGGCATCGAAGTCAGTATTGCATACGGCACAGCCATTCCGACGCCTATAATCATTATCGCCAGCGTGGCAAGCGGCAAGGGTTGAACCTGCGCCCAGGCGAAGGCCGCCGCCAGAATCGCAAAGCTGCACGGAGTACTCAAGACCGCTGCCAGAAAACCCATTCCGACAGTTCCTAAATGCCCTTTACCTGTACTGGACTTACTCGAAACGGCGGCTGGTACAGTAATTGCGAAAACGTCAAACATAAATAGTGCTAATACCACCAGCAAAAACGCCATCGCAGCAACAAAGGCAGGATTACGGAATTGGTCGCCCCATTGCAGTACCGTTCCGTAGAAGACCTGCAAAACGATATTGGCACCCGCAAGAGATGCGAAGAACAACAATATCCCGAGACAAAAAGCTAAGCCCATCGTTATAGTTCTGTTTTTGTTTTGTTTTGCCTGTTCGACGATTCGCATCACGATAATCGGCAGTATTGGCCAGACACACGGCATAATGTTCAGCGACAGCCCTGCCAAAAACGCCAAGCCAAGAGCGAACCAAACATTACTTGATGCTGGATGCTCGATACTCGATGCTCGATATTCCGGCAGAGAAAACCGAGGATTGCTCATCACAGCATCAGGAGTAATTTTAATGACTGTACCTAAATTGCCAAAATCGGGCATACGACACTGCACACCAGAACAAACAGCGCCCTCTATACTAATCTCAACATCAGTTGTAATACTACCGGCCTTCGGAAAAATGAGGTCGATACCAACGGTAAGCGGGATAAATACAGTGAACTTGCCGCTGAAAACCTCAAGTTCTTCGTCCGAAAATTTGTCGAAGTGAACTATCGGCTGTGGAAATACAGCTTTAGAGAAAACTATAGTTCGGGATTTTTTTTCAGTCGGCTTGAGTTTAAGATTCATACCGCCCTGAGCGGTCTTTGACGATGCGTAAAAGTACCATCCTTTTTCCAATTCAAAATGAACCGCCAGTGCAGATTTGCTGCCCGGCTTGACTGTTTCATATTGCTGCTCAACAGTAATGGTGACAACATCGGTTTTGATTACGTTGCCGGGCGGCGGAGCGGCAAAAGCATTAACAGCAAAAACCAGAATTAACCAGAAAATGGCTGCAACTTCTTTCAGCATAGACACCAACGAAATTCAAAGTTAAAAACCTAAAGCTAAAATCACAGCTCAAAATTCAAAACTCGCCCATCTTTAATTTTAGGTTTTAAGTTTTGGTTTTGCCTTTTTTGCTTTAGGTTTTTCGTTTTCCTTGTCTTTTTCCTGTTCGGCTGCCAACAGTTCTGAAACGGTGGGTTTATTCAGTTCGCTGCCTTCCAGAATCAATTGCACGTCATCGGCGTCGAGTGTCTCGTACTTCAGCAGCGCTTTTGTTATTCGCTCGAGTTTATCTTTGTTTGCTTCTATTAACTCTTTTGCTTCTTTATATGCTTCGTTGATAATCTTTTTTACTTCGCCGTCGATTGCTTCCGCCGTTTTTTCTGAATACTCTTTCTCGCCGGGCATTACAAACGTCATATCCTTCAATCCCTCGTCCGGCCCATAGCTGATTAGCCCAAGCTGCTCACTCATACCCCATGTCAAAACCATTTGACGGGCAATTTTGGTTGCCTGCTGAATATCCGACTGTGCGCCGCTGGATATATCATCGCAGAATAGTTCTTCTGCTATTCGCCCGCCGAAACAAACCTGCAGTAGCGCCATACAGTATCTTTTCGTAAATATCGTTCTGTCCTTTTCCGGCAGCGCAAAAGTAGCGCCGCCCATTGGCCCGCGGGGAATGATACTCACTTTGTGCAGGGGGTCGGCTTCTTTCAGCAGCGACTGAACAAGCGTATGGCCAGCTTCGTGATAAGCCGTAGTTTCGCGTTCTTTCTGGTCCATAACTCTGCTCTTCTTTGCTCTTCCCCATCGCACCTTGTCCCTGGCCTCTTCCAAATCTGCCATCTCAACGAAGTCTTTATTGGCCATAGTTGCTGCAAGGGCGGCCTCGTTGATAATAGCCGCAAGGTCCGCCCCACTGAACATTGGCGTTCCCCGGGCAAGCCGTTCCAAATTAGCGTTAGGGCCTAATTTTACTTTCTTTGCATGGACCTTTAATATGTCTGCTCGGCCTTTCAAATCCGGCAGCGGAACAAAAATCTGTCTATCGAATCTGCCCGGCCGAGTCAAGGCGCGGTCTAAAATATCGCCACGGTTCGTCGCTGCAATCACTATCACCTGGTCGTTCGTATCAAAGCCGTCCATTTCAACCAGAATTGCGTTTAACGTCTGTTCACGTTCATCGTGTCCGCCGCCGACAAAGCCGGCGCCGCGTTTGCGACCTATGGCATCGACCTCGTCGAGGAAAATAATACAGGGAGAATTATCCTTGGCCTGCTTAAACAAATCACGCACTCGCGATGCCCCGACGCCTACAAACATCTCTACGAAGTCGCTGCCGGATATACTGAAAAATGGAACGTCCGCCTGGCCTGCTATCGCTTTGGCAAGTAATGTCTTGCCGCAGCCGGGAGGCCCGACAAGCAGAACTCCGCGAGGGATACGACCGCCAAGACGCTGAAATTTCTTTGGGTTCTTCAGAAATTCGATTATCTCGGCTACTTCTTCTTTGGCTTCTTCGACACCGGCTACATCATTGAAGGTAACTTTGGCTTTGTCTTTGCTCTGGAGCCGATGTTTGCTGCGGCCAAACGACATCAGCATACCGCCGGGGCCGCTGCGGAGATTTCGTGCGAACATAAAGTAGAATAGCCCGACTAACAAAAGCAGCGGGAAAATCCACTGCATCAGCATAACAAGCCAGATATGCTGTTTGGCAAATTTCACTTCTACTCCGCTCTGCTCCAGTTTCTCAACCAGTCGTTCGCCCACCACTTCCGGCTTGTAATCCACCGTGAAGGAAGTGGACGCCTTTTTGTCTCGGCTCTCGATTCCCTGCTGATTAAACTTACCTGTAATTTTGGTATCGCCGATTTCGACACTTTCGATTTGACCGTTTTCGAGATACCTTATGAAGTCATCCCAATTGATATTCTCAACATTCCATCCTCGCAGCAGCATCGGCAGCAGTATCAGAGCCAAAGCTCCGAGCATCAGCCAGTTAAACGGCCCCCGTTTATAGTTCGGCAATGGTGGCTTTTTACCTTTGCTTTTCGGCTCACGACGTGACAGATTCAACTTTTCGTTTTGGCTCTTACTCATAACGTGCTTCTACCATTCTTTCTCCATCAATTCTACGATTTTCTGTGCCAGATTGTTTGCCGCAAGAGTTGAGCCATACCGGAAGCCCTGATTTTGCCACTGCGAATAATTTGCCGAGGCGATAACAGTTTTGTTATCGAGCAGCAGTTCTCCCGTTTTCAAATTTTTCCAGCTAACGACAGCTCTCAGTGCAACCTCTTTTTCCAGCGCCCTGCCGGTTTCTCGTTCGACTGTGAGGATTGATTCGTCCACTTTTGTTATTTGTCCGCTTATCACTGTATCGGCTCGGTTTCTGTCGTCGATTATCTTGTATGGCGTTTCCGCCTCGATACGTTTTGCCAAAGCATCGGTCAGCTTATATTCTACTCCACGTCTGAAGCTTTTGTTGTCAAACATCTCCACATAGACGCTGCTAATGTCTTTTGGAAACAGAGATTCATTGCTATAGCCGTTCATTTTGGCGCATCCACAAAAGCACAATAATGCCACGGCGATTGAACTGAAAAGAACTACAAAAGCAACTTTTCGAGTTTCTCTATAATGTTCTTTTTCCATTTTTTTCCCTTTTTGCCGACTGTTTTTTCTTCGTTCATTGCCTGCTTTGCCATCTTGGCTGCTGTACTGTCTGGCCAATTATCTATAATCATCCGGTAGTAAGCATTAGACGCCTGCTTGCTGCCGCTTTGTTGATAGTATTGCCCGATACTGAACTGCTTGTAGGCCAATTGCTCATCTATTTGCTTAAGTTTCCGGTCGATGTCGAATTTACTGCTTTCAGCGGGGTATCGTAATCTGAAGTTTTCATAATAGCTCTTTGCGCTAATTAGACTTGAGCTGTCATACTTTGGTCCTCTATAGGCGGCGTGTTGACATCGTCCCATACTTAAAAGTGCTTCTTTGCCTGTTTGGCCGCTGGGCCATTGCGACATAATTTGTGACCATTTATGATACGCTTCGTTGAATTTACCTCGCCTTTCATAACTTTCGGCTACTGTTAGAGCCGCCTTTAATCCGACCGGTGCATCACCAGCCCGGTCGGCAATTCTTTCCATAATTTTGGCGCCCTCGGCGTATCCCTTGATTTTGAAAATTTTAAGTATTGGTTTTTTCTGCCCGGCTAAAAAAGCTGTTGCTATTGAATACTGTCTGTCAAGAGCTGCCTCGTAAAGTTTGCTGTCGGGGAACTCATCTAAAAATTTATCATAAGCTCTGACGGCCTTGACGAACTTGCCCTCGCAAAAAAGAAGCTCCGCCTCGAAAAAAGCGTCAAAGTCAGGCCCTGCGATTTCAGGAAAATCCTTTTTGAACTTGTCCCACGCTATGCAGACCGGCATAGTTTTTCCTTCGTTGACAAGCCGTTTGATTTCAGCCACCGCAGCGATATACTTATCTTCATTTTTCTTTGACAGGGCATTCCAGTTTTGGTCCCTGCCCAGATGCCACGTTTCGCCGGAGACCATCAACGATGTCCAGAGCAGTCCTGTTACCGCCGACATTATTACGAATTGCATTTTATGTCTGAACATAACTTTTTGTCCTGCTATATCCTTATCCTTTAGTTTTTGATTTTGAGCTTTTAGTTTTTGTATTATACTTGTTTTTGAGGCCATTGCAAACCCGCAACTTAAAATATATATCGACTGGGCTGGGCGTTTTCGATTGACTATTGTTCATTTACTATTTACTATTGAAAGGCGAGTTGAGGAACATGGGTTGGGAACAGCTTTTGGAGCCGGATTATGATTGAGGCGATGGGAGCGGCAACGGTAGAGCAACTCGGTAAAATAGGACGCTTCGGAAGGTTTGTATGGCAGACGATGCTTGTCTCTGCTCGGAGTTGTCTCGTGCCGGGGACATATCCGCTGATATGGACACAAATGAATATTATCGGTGTTCGCAGTGTGCCTGTTATAATGATAACCGGTGCGTTTGTGGGAATGACATTGGCGGTTCAGACCTATGACCAGCTTGCCTCTTTTGGTATAGAAGAGCGTTTGGGTGTTTTGATTAACGTTTCGGTTGTGAAAGAACTAGGGCCTGTCCTTGCGGCGGTTATGTTGGCCGGGCGCGTTGGGGGCGCTCTAACCGCTGAGTTGGGTACTATGAACGTTACCGAACAGATTGATGCGGTTAAGAGTATGGGAACCGACCCTGTACAGTATTTGGTTGTACCGCGGGTCTTGTCGTGCCTGCTGCTTACGCCGCTTATAATTATCTACGCCGATTTGATGGGCGTTTTAGGCGGCTATTTCGTAAGCGTTATTCTCAAGGGAGTTAACAGCCAGCCATACTGGAGTTTTAGCGCATCGGGCGTGGAACTATGGGATGTATCTATCGGAGTTATAAAGGGTTTCTTCTTTGGAACGGCTATTGCGGTTATTAGCTGTTATAAGGGCTTTACCTGTAAAGAGGGAGCGCACGGCGTAGGCCAGGCATGCACAGAGGCGTTTGTAGCAGGTTTCATCTCGATATTAGCTCTGAATCTGGCGCTGGCGATGGTTTTCAAAGGGATTTACTATATGCTTTGGCCTCTCAAAAGTCTGATTTGATAATAACCGATGGCGCTCAGAGTATTGAAGAGAGACAACAGTGAAAAAGAACACTGAGAAAAATGCTGCGAATGCTGCTGATGGTGTAGTTGTTATTAAGAACCTTACAAAAAAGTTCGGTAACAATATCGTTCTGGATGATGTCTCGCTGGTGATAGAGAAGGGCAAAACGACAGTCGTCATCGGGCCAAGCGGATGCGGAAAGACCGTTTTGATAAAGCATTTGATTGTTTTGTTGAGGCCAAGTTCGGGAGAAGTTTATTTTAAGAAAAGGCGGATTGACAATCTGTCTGAATATGAACTGAACAGGATACGCACGCATTACGGTTTTCTCTTCCAGAGTGGTGCGTTGTTTGACAGTCTCAGTGTCGCTGAAAATATAATGTTTCCGATTAGGCAGCATTATAAGATAACCAAGCGCAGCGGGGTTGAGGAGCTTGTAAAGATCAAATTGATGATGGTTGGCCTTGACGGTTTTCAGCACTATTATCCGGCCAATCTTTCCGGCGGTCAGCGAAAAAGGGTAGCACTGGCACGGGCAATCGCATTGAATCCTGAAGTGGTTCTTTATGATGAGCCGACGACCGGCCTTGACCCTATTCGTGCCGATGTAATCAACGAGCTTATTCTGAAGCTGCAAAGGGGGCTTGGCCTGACAAGCGTAGTTGTTACTCACGATATGACAAGCGCTTACAAGATAGCAGACCGTATCATTATGCTGCACGATGGCAAGATTATTGCTGATGGTAACCCCGAACATATCCGTAACCATCCCAACCCTGTAGTTCAACAGTTCATCAATGGCCGGCTCAGCGAAGAAGACCTTGCGGTACTTCGCAGGAGCGGAGTTGATTTACAGACACGGTTGACGCCTCGCGATTCTGAGCAGTAGCATAGCGATGGGTTCGTTATCAATCAGTTCAAGTTTTAACTGAAGTGTATTATGGTGGTTGAAGAGAAAAATTTTAAGAAAGCAGTGCTTTGGGAAGCAGTCGATGGCAAGAAGATTCGGTGCGAGCTGTGCAGTTGGAGATGCTTGATTGATGACGGTAAACTCGGCAGGTGCCTCGTCCGCAAGAATATAGACGGAGTGCTGTATTCGCTAACTTATGATAAGATTTGCTCGGCTAATCCAGACCCTATTGAGAAAAAGCCGTTGTTCCATTTTCAGCCTGGCAGTCGCAGTTTTTCCATTGCTACGATGGGCTGTAATTTCCGATGCGAATTTTGTCAGAACTGGCAAATAAGCCAGGCAGCCATTGATGATGGCCGAATTGACGGCCAGGCAATAACGCCGGAGCAGATTGTCGATGCTGCTGTTCGGGATGGCTGCAAAAGTATCGCTTATACCTATACCGAGCCGACCATTTTTATGGAGTTGTGTGCCGACTGCGGCCGGTTGGCAAAGCAAAAAGGGCTGGCGAATGTCTTTGTCAGTAATGGCTACCAGACCCGCGAAGCGATTGATTTTGCCGGCGAGTGGCTGGATGGAATAAATATCGATTTGAAATCTTTCAGTGAAGATTATTACAAGCGGCTGTGCAAGGCGAGATTGCAGCCGGTACTCGATACGATTAGATACATTGCAAAGCAGACGAGTATCTGGATGGAGCTAACAACGCTGCTGGTCCCGGGCGAAAATGATTCGGATGACGAGTTGAAAAAATTGACTGATTTTATTGTATCCGAAGCCGGCCCCGATGTCCCTTGGCATATCAGCAGATTTTATCCGCAGTATAAATACACCGGTTCTGTGCCGACGCCGATAGAAACCCTTGAACGCGCTGAAAAAATTGGCAGGGCGGCAGGGCTGCATTATATCTATCTCGGTAATGTGCCGGGGGCGAAATCCGAAAGTACTTTTTGCTATAAATGCGGCAAAATGTTAATTGAGCGTATCGGATACAGAATTGTTTCCAATAGGATAGTAAATGGCCGCTGTCCCGATTGCGGCACAGAGATAGCCGGCTTTGAAATGAGTTCATAGTTCATAGATAACGAACAATGAAGATAATTGCTGACGAGAGTATTCCGTTTGTAGCTGAGTGTTTTTCTTCGCTCGGCAAGGTTGAAGCCGTGCCGGGACGGGAGATAACGCCAGCTCTCATCAGCGATGCTGATATTCTTCTGGTTCGCACTATAACCAGGGTCGGCGTGGAATTGCTGGCTGATAGCAAGGTAAAGTTTGTTGGCACGGCGACAATCGGCTTCGAGCATATAGATGTTGATTTTTTACGGCGACAGAATATCGGGTTTGCTTCAGCCCCCGGCTCAAACGCCAACTCCGTAGCTGAATATGTGGTAGCCGCCTTGCTTTTTATGGCCAACAAGCACAGGATACAATTGCAAGGCAAATCGATAGGAATTATAGGAGTTGGCAATGTCGGCGGCAGGACGGCTGAAAAGTGCGCTGCGCTTGGTATGAAGCTTTTTCTGAACGACCCGCCGTTACAGAGGCAGACAGGGGATTCAAAATATCTGCCGATAGAGCAACTTTACGATTGTGATTTTATAACGCTTCATACGCCGTTGACTTTTGAGGGTGTTGATAAAACGTTCCATTTGGCTGATGAAAAGTTTTTCGATTCTTTGAAGCCAGGCTGCGTTTTTTTGAATACTTCGCGCGGCGGGGTAGTCGAAACAGATGCCCTTAAAGCTGTTATAAAAACGGGTGGGCTAAAAGCCGTTGCGCTCGATGTCTGGGAGAATGAGCCGAACATCGATTGTGAATTGCTGCGGATGATTGACTTGGCCACACCGCACATCGCCGGCTATTCTCTGGATGGCAGGATTGCGGGGATGATTATGATATACAAGGCGGCTTGTGAGTATTTTGGGCTTGAGCCGAAATTTGACATCGGGTCGTTTTTACCTGCTTCTGTTGTTCGTGAGTTGAAAATAAATCCGCAGTTTGCCGGCGAGCAGGATGTGTTACGAGAGGTTGTAGAGAAGGTCCACAATATTGAGGATGATGATACCAGACTCAGGAAGATTTTAGATGTGCCGGCAGAGAAAAGGGGGGAATTTTTTGAACGGCTGCGCGCGAATTATCCTGTCCGCAGGGAGTTTCAAAATACAAAAATAGAGTTTGCCACGGAGGCCCCAGAGAAAAATCTTGTAAAGAAATTAGCGGGAATTGGATTTAAGGTTTGATATGGCAAACGAGAGTGTATTGGAATGGCCAAAAGGCAAGCTGGATTTCTCCGGCGGGACGATTGTGATGGGGGTCTTAAACGTTACGCCGGATTCGTTCAGTGACGGCGGTCGCTTTCTCGATACCGATAAGGCCATTAAGCACGGCTTACAAATGGCTGCTGATGGCGCTGCGGTAATAGACGTTGGCCCGGAATCAACCCGTCCGGGTTCGCAGGTCGTCTCGACTGATGAGCAGATAAGCAGGGCAATTCCGGTAATAAAACAACTTACTAAAAAGATTGATGTGCCGATTAGTATCGATACACGGAATTATAAGGTTGCTCAAGCTGCTTTAGAAGTAGGGGCGGCGATGCTCAATGATATTACGGCTTTGAGCGATGAGCGGATGGGGAAATTGGCAGCCGAGAAACAGGTGCCGGTTATTTTGATGCATATGCAGGGCAGTCCCACGACGATGCAAATTGAGCCGAAATATGATGACGTAGTTGGCGAGGTTCTGGAGTTTCTGTTGGACAGGGCCGAACGGGCGGAGGGCTTTGGCATACCGAAAGAAAGAATTTTTATTGACCCGGGGTTCGGCTTTGGAAAGACGTTAGAGCATAATCTTTTGCTCTTAAGGAATATAGATAGGTTTGTTGCTGCTGGTTATCGTGTGCTTGTTGGAACGAGTCGCAAAAGCTTTCTCGGCAAACTCACCGGCAAAGAGCAACCTGATGAGCGGCTCTTTGGTACGGCGGCTACGGTTGCTTTGTGCGCCGCTGCCGGCGTTTCAATCGTCCGTGTTCACGACGTAGCCGAGATGGTTGATGTGGTAAAGGTAGC
>QNBZ01000008.1 GCA_003644295.1 Planctomycetota bacterium | reverse complement strand
TTGACAGACAATCAATTATTGTGTCATTTCTGCGAAAGCAGGCATCCAATACATATATAAACCTATGGATTCCCGCTTTCGCGGGAATGACAGGGCGCAAAAATTAACTCCAATTGGTATAAGTAGCTGAATTTACAAGAATTTATGATATTTTTTATACTAAATACCTTTGACGCTGGTATCAAATTTTGAAAAAATGGGAAAAAACAAAAGAAAAAAATCAGCTTATTCTGGAACGCAGCTTTCTTATCAGGCCGGAAAGTACCTGTGTCGGGATGTTGGCTAATTCCGGCTCGGGGATTTCGCTGAGCGCTATTCTGTCAAGAACCTTAACGGCTCTTTCGCCGCAGGAGATTATTGAATCGGCAATACTTTCGGCCTGGTCGAGTTGGCCATCAGCCATCTGTCTCAAATACAGAATAATGTTTTTTGTCAGTTCCTTATCACTTATCTCGGACGCCGACGAAAGTTCATCTGGCGCTTTTCTTTCAAGCAGTATATCCTGTGTAAGTTTGTATGTTTCGGCCATTAGTTTTTTTTGCTTCGCATCGTTACTTTCATCTATCGGTGCAACTTTCAGCTCTTCACCGGAATCATCGCTGGGGACATATACTTTGTTATGACAAGCAGGGCACTTGCCCCATTTGCCGCCGGCACTGTCTGGCACCTCTATCTTTTTGCCGCAATACTTACAATGAAATGTTATGGCCATTTTACAACCTCTTAACTCTTTATTTTGATTTCTGTTTTATATTCTGCGACCACCTCTGTGGTTATTCCGCCGCGAGGTGTAAAGCGGGAAGTAACCTTCATCCAGCGTGGTTTGCAGGCAGTACTTAAATCATCCAGTATATCATTTGTCAGCGCCTCGTAGAAAATGCCTTTATTGCGGTAGCTCTGGATGTAGAACTTTAAGCTCTTTAGCTCGATGCAGCTTTTATTGGGGCAGTATTCGATGGTAATTTCGCCGAAGTCCGGCTGGCCCGTCCGAGGACAAACGCTGGTAAATTCGGGACATCTGACTGTGATATGATAGTCACGCTCTGGACGTGGGTTGTCGAATAATTCCAGTTCTTTTCTTTTGGCCATTTTGTTGAACCTCGCAAAAATTCGGCTAAACTAATATAATAAGTATTGCTGATTTTGACAAGGTCGAAGAAGGATGACGGAAAAAAATAAGAAAGCGGTTGTTTTACTGAGCGGCGGGCTCGATTCAGCCACAACTCTGGCCGTTGCCCGCAGTAAAGGATTCCAATGCTACGGCTTAACTTTCAGATATGGCCAGCGCCACCGGCTGGAAATCGAGGCGGCAAAAAGGGTATCTGATTTTTTGGGGGTAATCGAGCATCGCATAATCGATATTGATTTGGCCCAGTTCGGCGGTTCAGCACTGACAGACCCGAGTATCGAAGTTCCAAAGGACAGGGTGGATTTAGGTAATTCGGGGCAAATACCGCCGAGCTATGTGCCGGCTCGCAACACGATATTTCTGAGCTGCGCACTTGCCTGGGCCGAGGTGCTGGAGGCGTTTGATATCTTTATCGGCGTCAACGCAACCGACTACAGCGGCTACCCCGATTGCCGGGCTGAATTTATCGTGGCATTTGAAAAAACGGCTAATCTTGCCACCGCAGCCGCTATTGAAGGCAGGGGAAAATTCAAGATTCATACTCCAATTATAAAGATGAGCAAGAGTGAAATTATCCTTACAGGCACAAAGCTTGGCGTGGATTATTCTATGACGCATAGTTGTTATGACCCGGATGATGAAGGTAGAAGCTGCGGCAGGTGCGATTCCTGCAGATTGAGATTAAAGGGTTTCGCCGAGGCAGGCCTGAAAGACCCGATAGAATATCGAATGTCGAATAAAGAATAACAAAGTGAGAGTGAGCGAGATATTTTATTCTTTACAGGGCGAAGGGTTTTTAGCCGGTGTTCCCAGCGTGTTCGTGCGCCTTGCGGGCTGTCCTTTGCGCTGCCGGTGGTGCGATACAAAATACGGCTGGGACGAAACAGCAGGGTCCCATTACAGCATTGAGAAAATTGTGCGGGCTGTCGAACAATACCAAAGCAAGTTCGTGGTGCTCACCGGCGGTGAGCCAATGATAAATTCAGATTTGCCGCAATTGGTAGAAAAGCTAAAGAAAAGTGGAAAACATATAACGATTGAAACTTCCGGCATCGCATTCATACCGGAGTTGCCCTGTGATTTGATGAGTATCAGCCCGAAGTTGAGCAACTCTATGCCGGATGACGCCAAGCTTGCTGCTATTCACGAGGATTCAAGATTGGATATAGCTGTATTAGCTGAGTTGCTCGCTCATTATGAATATCAACTGAAGTTTGTTGTGGATTCGCAGGCCGATTTACCTGAGATACAGCAAACAATAGAGGAAATTGGCAACATCGATTTGGAAAAGGTGATGCTGATGCCGCAGGCAGGGACAAGGGATGAGCTTCTTGAAAAATCTGAAATGGTAGCTGAGTTGTGCAAGCAAACCAGCTTTGCGTTCTGCCAGCGTTTGCAGATTCTGTTGTGGGATAATGAGAGAGGTGTGTGATTGAGTTTTACTTGCCGTTCAGATTTCTGAATTGACAATTAATAATCAATAATCAATAATCAATTAAAAGGCCCGGGTGGCGGAATAGGCAGACGCGCCAGCTTGAGGGGCTGGTCCGCTTCGGCGGGTGCTGGTTCGACTCCAGTCCCGGGCATTATTATCGTTTTCGGCGGAATTTTATTTCATACCTCTCAATTTGTTCGTTAAGAAAATTCCAGCCCCAGCCGATGAGCCGGTCGTCTTCAAAAACAACCGGAGTAAGGTCTTCATCTCTGACGGCAAAGCCGGCGTGTTTTCTGTCCGTGTAGTAGTACAGTACCTCAAGAGTTTTACCTTTGCCAACCAGTATTTCAGAGCTATAAGGATTGTTGATGGTCTTTGTGGTTGCTCCTGTTGTGGTACAGCAGATTCTTCGCCTTCCCGTGATGTCAAGGACTTCTTCTTTTGTCATACCTGCTGATAGCTGCAGGAGCCGCTCCCTGGTTTTGCTCCTGATTTCATCGCAGGTAGTACAGCCGCCTAAGATAACGCCCAATGTCAACACAAGTGCCAATGTCCAATACTTTCTCGCTTTCATTTTCTGTTCCTTAATTTTTTTGTAGATTAGTAAAGTTGTGGTCGCTATTTTGAGCTTTCCAATAATCAATTATCATTTATCAATTTTACGTCAGTCCTAATTGTTCAGCTTCGGCGTAAAGGCCGTAGCGCTTCATTTTTTTATACAAAGTCGTCCGGTTCAACTGCAGCGCTTTTGCGGTTTCCTGTCTGTTCCAGTGGTTGGCTTCGAGCGCCTGGCGGATAAGATTTTTCTCCGGCTCAGCCAGCGCTTGTTTTAAGCTCATTGGCGTATAGTTTTTTTGTTGCCAGTTTTGGGGTTGCCTGATTGAGGCCGGCAAATCATCAGGTCGAATGAATTTATCTTTGCTAAGCAGCACCGCTCGTTCGACTACATTTTCCAGTTCGCGGACGTTGCCCGGCCAGGAATAACGCTCCAAATACTCCGATGTTTTGTCGGTAATGCCAAGTTTTTCTTTGTTGTGCTGCGTACAGTACAATTGTAAAAAGTGCCTTGTTAGCAACTGGATGTCTCCAACTCTCTCACGCAAAGCCGGCAGATTTATTGTTACCACGTTTATTCGGTAATACAGGTCTTCCCTGAATCTACCTTGTTTTACTTCATCTTTCAGGTCCCGATTTGAGGCAATTATAACTCGCGTATCGACGGTTATGGTCTTATTACTGCCGACCGGCTCGAATTGCCTGTCCTGTAAAACGCGCAAAAGCTTGACCTGAAGTGCTGGAGAGGCGTTTGCGATTTCGTCGAGAAAAATCGTTCCGGAATCCGCAGCCAGGAACTTTCCTTTTTTATTATCTACGGCGCCGGTGAAAGCTCCTTTAACGTGGCCGAATAATTCGCTTTCGAGCAGCGTATCCGGCAGCGCACCACAGCTAACCTCAATAAAGGGTTTGTTATGCCGACTCGAACGATGATGTATCGCTCTTGCGAGCATACTTTTTCCTGTCCCAGATGGGCCGGTCATCAGTATTGTGGTCTTGCTGTCGGCAACAGCTTCGACAAGGTCAAAGATTTTCGCCATTTTGTAATTCTGGCTGATTATATTTTCCAGCCGGTATTTTTGTTCGAGTTGCAGTCGCAGACTCACGTTTTCGCTGATAAGCGATTGTTGTTTGATTGCTCTTCCTACCGCCAGGCGCAGGTCGTCATCGTTGATTGGCTTTGAAAGATAGTCATAGGCGCCTCTTTTGATGGCTTTGACCGCACTTTCAATGGTGCCGTTGGCGGTTATTACAATGGCGACCGTTTGAGGGTAGTTGTTCCTGATTGTTTCTAATACTTCGAGACCGTCTCCATCCGGAAAATTAACATCTGTTATAACGAGGCAATAGGGCTGCTTTTGCAATTTGGCCAAGGCACCCTTTAATGTTCCGGCGCCGCTGGTTTGAAA
Source organism: Planctomycetota bacterium (assembly GCA_003644295.1). Classification (GTDB taxonomy): domain Bacteria; phylum Planctomycetota; class Phycisphaerae; order Sedimentisphaerales; family Anaerobacaceae; genus B140-G9. The sequence continues at coordinate 9,502 of QNBZ01000008.1, read as the reverse complement.
TCCCTCGAACGACAGAAACTTGCATAACGAATCTCTTATAATTTTGTCGTTGTCTATAACGAGAATATTCTTTTTTGTCATACTTTTTTCTGTCCCGGCATAACCTAAATAAATGATAAGAATTATGTTCATATTGTCAAACATAAATGTTGCAAAAAAACAACACATTTGTCCTTTTTTGTGGATTTTAAGAAGAAAACCGCTTTTTAGCAGGAAATTTAATGCTCTATAGAAGTACAAAAACTGAGTAAATCCAGCGGTTTAAGCAACCCGGGTTTTTGGCATTCAGGCAAATATTATCTATATTTAAGTTAAGGATAAGTGAAAATTGTTGGCTTTTTCAGTCGCAAATGGTGGCAGTAGGGGGGCTTTGTCTTCAAGTGGGGCATTTGTCTCCAAAATAAGTGTAAATTTTTGTTTGATTAGGAAAATATGGGATTCTTGCCGTGGATTGTCCGCGGCAAAGAGAAATGATTGTTAGAGAAGTTTTTATATGGGGGAAAAGAAAATGAAGATGGTAAAAGCAGTTGTATTCTTCTGCGCTGCGGTCGTCCTGGCAGTGCCGTGTGTAATGGATGCCACACCATTGGGTACTGTGGATATTGCGCACACCGGTTTTGGTGCGGTCAGCACAGTGAGAATCTGGGGTGGCGGATACACGGGACGAAGAGTGTTAGCCGGCGCCTATATGTTTAACAAAACAGGCAGTACCGGTGAAGGAAACCATTGGGCCAATGGTTCGGTGGGCACATTTTGCATTGATTTGCCAGAATCACCGTCCAGCAGTACATTGACGTATGATGTAGCTATGCCGGAGGATGGGCCTGTGCCGACCGGTTTTCTTGGAGGGCCGATGGGCGCCAAAAAGGCCGAGTATCTAAGCGAGTTGTGGGGCCGATTTTATGATTCGAGCTGGGTGAGTGGCAATTCTGTTTCTGAGATAGAAAGAATAAATGATAAAAAGAAACGGAAAGGATTTACGAAACAGCAGAAACACGATGCAGCGGCCTTTGCCGTAGCTATCTGGGAGATTGTTTATGAGGACCTTCCCGAATCGCCGCTGAAATGGGATGTTAAGAATGACGGCACAGAAGGCAAACTTGGCTTTCGTTGCGATGGTAGCATAACGGACACTGCTAATAAATGGTTGCATTCCCTGGATGGTACGGGTACGAAATCGAATCTGCGGAGTTGGCTTTACGATGGTAAACAGGATTATATCGTGGCAAAAGCTCCTGAACCGTCCACGGCTGTGATGTTGGGTCTGACCAGCTTGGTAGCCCTGCCGAGAAAGCGACACAAATAGCAAACAGGAAACGGTATATGGGCGTCGGCAGGATAACCGGCGCCCTTTTGTCTGCTGATAAAGTGCGGCAGGTCAATCGGCAGGCCAGTCAAATACCCCTTCGAAGATACTGACAGCCGGCCCGGTCATATAGACACAATTATCTTGTTCGCACCAGTTCAAATCCAGTTTGCCGCCGGGTAAATGTGCAGTGCATACTCTTTCCCCTCGGTCGGTAAGCACCGCCGCCACGCAACAGGCGCAGGCGCCGCTGCCGCAGGCCATCGTAATTCCACTGCCTCGCTCCCACGTCCGCATCGTGAATTCAGTTGGCTTATTCACCTGAACAAAGTGTACATTGGTGCGATTTGGAAAAAGCCCGTGGTTTTCGACTGCAGGCCCGAGTTTTTCAAGCTCTATTGCTTCAACATCATCACAGAAAAATACCGCATGCGGATTACCCATTGATACGCAGGTCATTAGCAAATTTTGTCCGAGAATTTCAACAGGTTCTTCAACTACTTTCTGGCCGGTGAGTTTTACGGGTATATCTTCAGGTTTTAGAATCGGCTGGCCCATATTGACGCACACTTTTTCAACTTTGTCATTGCTGTTTGTTACAAGGCCAACGGTTAGAACTCCTTTGCCGGTTTCTATGTTCAGAGAGGCAGGGCAGGGGGGCTGGCCGGGTGCTGAAAATGAACCGCCGGCTTTGGCCAGTTTATGTTCGTAGGTATATTTAGCAACGCATCGGATACCGTTGCCGCACATCTCGGCTTCTGAGCCATCGGCGTTGTAAATTCGCATCCGTACATCTGCCGTTTTTGACGGGCATATCAAAATCAGCCCATCAGAGCCGATACCGAAATGACGGTCGCTGACGATTTGAGCCAGCTTATTTGGGTTGGTAATTTTTTGCTTGAAGCAATTGACATAAACGTAGTCGTTACCCAGCCCATGCATCTTGGTAAATCTCATTTTGTTTCTCCGTTCGAATATTGCTTTACTATATGCACACGGGGAAATAAAATCAAGCTTATGCTGCAAGACCACGAATATCGAAGTGAGAATACGGGCGACGAGAGACAGGTTAAATTGCGAATTCCTTTTTTCGGCTGTTCATCTGGGCTTTCAGACGTTGGACGATAGAAGAGTGCATCTGCGAGACACGTGACTCGGATAAATCCAGCGTTGCACCGATTTCCTTCATCGTCATCTCTTCGTAGTAATACAAGACGATAATCAGCCGTTCGGCCCGAGTCAGGCCTTTGGTAAGCAAACTTTTCAGGTCTCGCTTTTGGGCCTCGGTCAGCGGGTCCTGGCTCTTTTTATCTTTTATAATATCTATTTCGCGAACGTCTTTTTCGCTGTCGCCGTCGTTGTATTTAGTGCTTAATGACACGATGCTGATAGCATTGGCGTCCCGCTGGAGTCGGTTAAATTCTTCTGTATCCATATCCAACTCTTCTGCAGTTTCTTTTTCGGTAGGTTTTCGGCCGAGGTGTGTTTCGAGCGACCGCGTGGCCCTTGCCAACTGGTGGGCGCGGGAGCGAACCAATCGCGGCACCCAGTCCATACTCCGCAACTCGTCAAGTATAGAGCCCCTTATGCGAGGCGAGCAGTATGTCTCGAACTTTACACCTCTGGCCGGGTCGAAGGCGTCGATAGCGTCCTTCAATCCGAAAGTGCCCGCACTGATAAGGTCGTCTAATTCAACCTTATCAGGCAACTTGCTGTGCAATCGCTCGGCAGTATATTTTACCAGTGGCCAGTAGTGCTCCAGAAGTAAATTGCGGAAGTGGTGGTCACCGGTTTTGTGAAACTGTTCCCATATTTGGCTGATATCGGTTTGCTGTTTGGTTTTCACCGGCTTGCTCCATTAAATCCTGCAGTTTTAATCACGTTTTACAGAGCTGAACTTTACGTCCTATAAACACAAACATTCGCCCTGATACAAACTTCCTCTGTCGCATAGACAGACAAACACTTATCCAACTTCTTTATCGGTCGCTTCGGCGATAACTTTAGAAGAACCAGTCAACAACTTTTCTAAAAAATCCCTCATCGTTTGGTTGTGCGGCTGATGCTTTGCCTAATTTTGCCGCTAAAGCCACAAGCGATGAAGTAATCCGGGCTTTGGGATGAGCCAGAACGACCGGTTTTCGCATCCGGACGGCGCTGCTCAATCGCTCATCTTTGAGCAATATGCCTGCATCATATATGTGAGTGTTCAAAAATCGCCTTACAACGTTTGCCATTTGCCGATATGTTTTTTTGCCCTCCGCTATGGTCTCTGCCATATTTACGATAAGACTGATTCGACCGGCAAATCTGTTTCCAACCAGCACTTTAATCATTGCGTAGGCATCTGTCATTGCGGTGGCTTCTGGTGTTGTAACCACAAGGACGTGGTCGGCGGCAAGACAAAAACCGATAACCGACCTGGATATACCAGCGGCAGTATCAATTACAATTATATCTGTATTACTGCCGAGCATGGTCAACTCGTTCAGGATACGCTGGCGTTGAAACTCATTGATATTAGTCAAGTTTTCAAGCCCGGAGCCGCCACAGATTATCTCCATGCCCTCTGGACCGATATGAATGATATCCTCAATGTTTTTTTGGCCGGCAATTACATGCGAAATGTTGTATTTACTGTTGAGGTCCATAATTACGTCGAGATTTCCTAATGAAAAGTCTGCATCGACAAGTAGGACTTTTTTCTGTGAAGCTGACAAACACACTGAAAGGTTTGCCGCTATGTTGGTTTTGCCGACCCCGCCTTTACCGCTGGTTATCGCCAATACTTTTGCCTGACGCTGACAGTTTTCCATCATTTGTTGTAGGTGAATTGTCTCGTTTCTCATCTGTTTTTTTACTTGTGGCTGTCAGTTTTTACTCGAAAACCGATGTCGTTCCTTGTTTTTGTCTTAGCAGCTCAACTGCGATTCTTTGGTTAAGCGAGTTTTCCAGAAGCTTGTTTATTTGTAACTCGATATATTCATCCTGATTTTTTTCGAGGAGTTGTTTGGCGTGTTTATCTGTTACCGGCTCGACACTGAAACTGCCACCGGTACCGAATTTAATGTTTTCTGTATCGCACAGCACAAGCCGACTGTTCGTGATATGTTCATTGATGGCATTGCTCAGCGAGCTGCAAAACTCATCTACTGCCAAATCTTTTGGGGCGAAGCCGGGATTGTGGATACTGTTTATGTTCAGCGTGAGGATTTTCTGGCGGGTCTGCGTGAACTCAATTATTTTGACAAGTAGCTCTGTAACATTATCTGTAAAAAGCGAAGCTGTATTTTTCATCCCTGATTCCCTTCATTACTTCCCTGAATTTTTACTGCTGTTAGAGATAGCCGTCTCCATTTGTTAGTTGTCAGATTGCGAATAGGAATTTACTGTTTTGCCGGAGTCCTTTTCTTTCGTCAGAATCTGTCTTATTTGTGAAAGAGTCTTTGTCTTTTTGAGTTCGATGATTCTCGACAATGCCTCGAATACCGACTCGTCGTACAGGCGATGTCCTCCCTCAGTCCATTGCGTCTCGCGAATAAGTCCCATTATTGTGTAGTTGTGGATAGTCTGTCGCGAAAAGGGAGTATGGCGAACTAATTCGCCAATTCGATAGAGTTTGGTGGGTATCTGTAATTTGTGGCCGTTCATTTAAGTTCCAGAATATATTTTACGTTTTATAAAAGGTAAAATACATTTATCTATGTGTCAATCTTTTTTTGCATTTTTTTTAGATTTTTTTGGGGGAAAGGAAAACATTTAGTAAATTTTCTATAGTAAGTGAGCATTTTGGTAAAAATGCCGGTAGTAAAAACCCTTATGGATGGGCAAAAGGGAACTTTGTAGCGGTTCTTTGGGCCGTAGTGGCGGCTTATGCCCTATATTATTTGAGGGCTACCTATGCAGCAAGGCAGCAAAAACTCGGAGCATACCGTTAAATTATCTGATAAATCTCCCAATGGTGGTATTTCTCTGCTTGAACAGGTAACCCCTTTAGCCAGGCAGGTGAACTGCCTTGACATTAAGAATATAGCTGACGTCTGCATCGAGAATATTCCGAAATTGGTCGGCGTAAGATTTGTTTCTCTGTATATCCTTGATGAAGCGACCAGTATTCTGCACCTTCAGAGACATAATCATCCATTTCTTCTAAACAAAATAGTCTCGCTGAATCAGAATTCGCCGTCTCCGATGGTTATGGCGGTAAGAAGCAAAGAGCTTATACGAGTAGGGGACATAGAATCGCATAACAAGCCCATAATAAGGAAATCGCAGCGTGCCTTCGCTGATAACTATAAGACCAAAAATTGTATAATCGCTCCTCTTATTTGCCAGGACAAAGTAGTTGGCGTGCTCAATCTGGCGGATAAGATGGATGGCGACAATTTCGATTGTGAGGATATTGCGCTGATAGAGTTAATTAGCCAGTTAGTCGGTGCCTCTATCGGCAATATAAAGCTGTTTGAGAAGGTACAGCGCCAGGCCACAACCGACGGCTTAACGGGTCTTGTGAATCACAAAACCTTTTATGACATTTTGGAAAAAGAACTGCGCAGGTCCCGGCGACACGGCGGTAAAATCTGCTTGATTATGATTGATATTGACAATCTCAAGAAGATAAACGACGCTTATGGCCATCGTGCCGGCGATAAGGTTATCAAGGAAATCAGCAGAAGGATAAAAGAGTGTGTCCGACAAATCGACACAGCGGCCCGTTACGGCGGCGACGAGTTTGCAATCATTTTACCTAATACTTCGCTGGCTGATACCACTTTCGTAGCCGAACGAATGGTTGCTGCAGTTTCGCATTCTCCGATAATCTGGAAGAAAGAGCGGATAGAGATTTCTATCAGTGTAGGGCTTGGTGAATATGGTTCTACCGCCAGCCCCGAGGAAATTACAATTCTTTCCGACCAGGCATTATATACAGCCAAGAGGGAGGGCAAAAACACAGTGAGGGTGTTTGAGTATTCTACGAAACGTAATCTGAAGTAGATTTTCTCCTGCGGCGAAAGTGAATGAAAATCAAGCGCATATTTCGCAGATGATACGGTTTCTGCCGGCGCGTTTGGCTGCGTAGAGGCCAGCGTCGGCACGTTTCATCATAAGTTCGGCGGTGTCCGAAGAGCCGTCCCATTCTGCAAGTCCGCAGCTTATTGTTACTGATGGAATATTGGGGAGCGAAATTGTCTCGATTTGATGTCGCAATCTCTCCAACAGTACATTTGCATCGCTTATTTTTGTTTCCGGCATTAAAATAACGAATTCGTCGCCGCCGTAGCGGGCTACTATATCCATTTCCCGGACATTCGAGCGCATAATCTTGGCCAGTTCTTGCAGTACCTTATCGCCGGCTGCATGGCCGGCATTGTCATTGATTTGCTTGAAATTATCGATGTCCGCGATAGCAATACAAAAAGAGCGATTGTAGCGAATTGCGCGTGCACACTCGGCTTTCAGAGCCTTCTCAATGACCCTGCGGGTGCCGACACCGGTTAAAGGGTCTGTCTCGCTGTCATGTCGAGCTTTCTGGTAGTTCTGGTACAGTTTGCTATTCGTCAGATTAACGTTTAATATTTCCTGCAGCAAAGAGGCCTTGTATAGTTGTAGTTCTTCCTGTTCGGCAGACGGCGGGTTGAATCGGCACATGCAGATAAAGCCATGGTGGCTTATGCTGGTATTGTCGGAGTCACCGGGCTGCTCGCAAGTACTCAATGGAATAACCAGTCTGGGTGCTTCGCCGCCGGACTTGATACATTTATCGCAGATTTTACCACAGATAATCCATCCGTTTTCGGATAATTCCGTTATCTTCTGTTGCGTGGGCAGGTCTTCTTCGGAAAGAGAACAACCTTTGCGATAAATCATTGAGGTCGAGGAATGTTTTTGTGCAAAGTATAGTATTGACCGGTCTGCCTCGAAGATTCTTGGGACTTCATTTATGACAATTTTAAGGATATTGTTGAAGTCTGGGTCCTTTAATTTGGCCGAGAGAATTGCAAGCTGCTCGGCTGCAGCTTTCATCGCCTTGTTACTGTGGAGTCGATAAGCTATAACGTCCCGGCTGGATATCATACCTACCGGAATACCATTCTCGACGACTGGAACATGCCGTATGTTGTGCTTTGCCATAAGTTGCTCAACTTTTGCCATTTCAGTGTCCGTATTGCAGTATATTGCATTAGGGGTCATAATGTCCTTGTTAAGTACGTTATCCGGGGATAAGGATGTTGCCAGTACCTTTGCAAGCATATCCCGTTCGCTCAGCACGCCGGCAAATTCACCCTGTGCATTAAGTACCACGAGGCAGCCAACGTGGTTACTGCTCATCTTCTTCGCTGCTTCTGCGGCAGTTTCATCTTCTTTAATCGATAGAATCCGCTTCGGCTGTTTTACAACCTGCTCAATATCTTTCACTATTGCTTTCCTCATAGCCCCCGTGCCTTTGTAAATAACCTGCATATTACCTGTTTGTTCAGCGTCGCCACTCGGCTTTGCGGACCATCAAGGGCGGTCCGCCACTGGCGGATTGAGGTTTAATACGATGCTTGCTTATATTCACGCAGCTTCTGCTGCTGGGATACCAGCGAATGTTAAAAACCCTGATTTTCAAGGGTAGCTGTTTTTCTCTCAATTTTCCAAACATCACCAACTCTTTTCTGTGCGCAACACAACAGCGGCCTGGGCTGCTACTGGCCTACTATCTATCGGCCAATTTGGGCAGCTACTTTTGGGAAATGATGGTTGATTATCACTGTTTTTGGCGGTTTTTCATCTACCAGCTTGTCTGCTTAACATCCTGCCATTTGACCGGCTGAAGGTCGATTTCGAGTAATTCTACACGGTTGATAAGCCATTTTTTGTCCCGCTGTTTTTGCAGATGCAGCTTTAGTTTTGTCGGCATCATTCGCCTAAAGTTTTGATAGACATAACTTTGTTTGTCGAACACTATTCGTACCGTAAAGGTTACTGTTGCAGTTGTTTTGGACGGTGCTATCTCGAGCGACAGAATCCTTGTTATGTTTTTCTCGACCAGCGGCGGCGACAGCACTGCTCGACAGTGACGCATCAAAGCTTTTTTCGTATTGTGATATGAGTCGTGGTAGTTGTCAGAGATGATTGCTTCGATTGCATCAGGTTCTTCGTTTTCGACGGCTTTTACGCCCGTGTAAATCACGTCTTTGATTTTCTCGGCGTCGGTTTTAACGAGCCAGTCCAGCCCAAAAGCAGTTACGGCCAATAAGACAGCCAGAAGTCCGCCTGCGGCTGACCACCGGCGCCGCTTTTCAGGGAAAATCAAACGGACTGCCGGTATCACGAGCAGAACAATAACCGCCGTGAACAGCAATGTCCAGGGTTGCTCAAAAATATTATACATTGGCTACGAACTAAATCCGCCATTGGCTGGCAAGTTGTTGGGTTCTTTTATGATTTGTCATATCAGCAGCCAGTGCTGTTATAGTTATGAAACCCTCTTCCAGAGATGTCGTATCGGTAGGGGAGTCGTCCGTCCGGTGCGGGCCGCCGGATAATTGAAATACAGTTTGTCCATATTCATTTTTCTGGCGGATATAATGTTCATCAAAGCCCTTATTTGACTGCGGCACAACTCTTACGCCTTTGGGCTTGCCTTTTGACAATTGCGGAATGTTGATATTTATTACGCCATCGTTTTTAACGGGCATAAGTTTCTCGAGGACTTCGGCACAATAGCCGGCTGCTTTTTCAAAGTCCATTGACTCTTCAGCGGCAAGGGACATCGCAACAGCGGGAACTTTTAAGAACGCTCCCTCCATCGCAGCGGCGACGGTACCGGAATAATAAACGTTTATTCCGGCATTTGCGCCGTTGTTTATGCCTGAAACGAGCAAATCTATTTGGCCGTTGTGCAATTGCATAACGGCCAGTTTAACGCAATCGGCGGGCGAACCCTGCACGCTAAAGCCGGTGAATTGGCCGTTAATATCAACTTTATTGCACACTAATGGCTGATGAAAAGTAACGCTGTGACTGGCGCCGGAACGGCTGTCCGCCGGCGCAACGACCATTACGTCGCCGAGCTTGACAAGCTCTTTATAGATAGCAGCTAAGCCGGGTGCGAAAATCCCATCGTCATTTGTTAGTAAAATTTGCATAACACTATAGGATACGGAAAAAACTGAAAATTAGAAAGGAAAAACTCTCCGAATTCGGTTA
>QNBZ01000007.1 GCA_003644295.1 Planctomycetota bacterium | reverse complement strand
GCCCTTGTTATGTTGAGAAGGGCGGCGGCCCTGGTTTTCTGCCAGCCGGTTTCCCGCAAAGCACGTATAATCAGTTCACGTTCCGCTTTTGCCAGTGAGAGGTCATTGATACGCTTCGATGTTGGACGCCCGGATAAATCGCTATATTCGGCGGGGTCGATTACGATGCTGCTTAAGCCAATTTTGTCCGTTGTTTCTAAAAGTATTGCCCTGTCGATGACATTTTGTAGTTCTCGGACATTGCCTGGCCAATCGTGCTGCTGTAAAGCTTCAATTGCCAGATTGGTTATCGAGCTGATTTGAGCGGTCCCTTCCGGGTAAATAGTTGTAGTTTTGAGGAAGTAATTGGCCAGAAGCCGAATGTCTTTTCTCCGCTCCGGCGACCTGAGCGGCGCCATAGTGATAGGACAGATATTCAGGCGATAATACAGGTCACGCCGGAAGCGATTGGCTTGTACTTCATCTTTGAGATTGCGATTGCTCGATGTTATTATCGTTGCTTTACAGGCGATATCTTTGGTACCTCCGACTTTTCGGAAGGTTTTTTCCTGAAGTATGCGCAGCAATTTGGCCTGTAGGTTCACCGGCATTTCGCTTATTTCATCAAGAAAAATAGTTCCGGTATCTGCTAATTCTAAAAGCCCTGTTTTTTCCTGGTCGGCTCCTGTAAAAGCGCCTCTGACGTGGCCAAAAAGCTCACTTTCTAACAGGTTTGCGGTGAGAGCCGCACAATTTACAGCTACAAACGGCTTGTCCGGATGTCTTAGAGTATGCACTGCCCTGGCTGCCAACTCTTTGCCTGTGCCCGTTTCTCCGACTATCAAGACCGGATTGCATCGACTGCCGGAGACAACTTTAATCATTTTAAGAGCATCAAGTATTGCCTTGCTGCGGCCAGCCATACGGACCGATGCGGACAAATCGTCAGCAAAAAAATCAACTACGTTTTTCTTAGAGGTGCCGGCTTTAAGTTTATTTTTTATTCGTTCTACAATCTGGTTCAGCCGGTGGTGGTCCCGCTTTCCCCGCAGATAGTCATAGGCCCCATTACGTATAAACTCTGCGGATGCTTCTGCGTCGTTTTCATCTGTGCCAACTACTACAACGTGAACATTTGAATTTTTATCGGCCGTTTCGAGGAATTCACGGATGTGGTTTGGGTTGAAGCGATGGTCAAAAAGAACTAAATCCGGTTCAATTGTCTCAACAATATCCAGGGCCTCGTGTAAGTCGTCGGCTGCAAATACATCCCTGCTAATCTGGCGAGCTAACTGATGAACTTCTGTTTCTTTACCTACTGTAACAACTCTGTGTAAATTCATTCTGCAACGAAGTCATAAACGTTGCCCCCAGGATATTTTCTTTTTTTGTTACATAGATATTACCATCATAAGGTGTCCAGTTAATCGTCACATAAGCGGCGACAACTTTAATTTTTTTATGGGACGGGCCAATAATGTCACTGGTTTGTTGGCAAGAAAGATGAGTTGGTTTTGTAGAGTAAGTTTATCGGACGGTTTGAAAGACAAGAGATTAAAATTGGCGGAAACGCAGTATAGTTTTTATGGGACGCTGCTTTACTTTTTTCAAAGATATACCTGATGACACCGTATATGTCGGAGTAACGATTGGTATTTAATGTGTATCAAGTCAAAAGGAAAGCGGCAGAATTTTCCGGGATGCAGGAAAAATTGTCCTTCGCAAGGACTCCATCTGGAAGGGGTGTCAGTGGATTTAAGTGTTTGGCCAATTTTTTATTCTCCTTAACGGCTGTTACGGCAAGAAGTTATCTGTCGCAAAACCGGTTCTGATTTTAATCTGGCACAGTAATTGCACTATTGTTGATTGGTGCTTTTGCGGAAAAAGAAACTTTTTTTGAAAAGGTGAAAGCTTATGAGTATATCAGCGACGGCGTCGGCAAGCGACATACAAACGGATTATATGAAGCTTCTGATAACGCAGCTTCAAAATCAGAATCCGCTGGAACCGTTGAACAATAATGAAATGGCTTCTCAATTAGCACAGTTCTCACAATTACAACAGCTTGAGCAGATGAACTCAAGTTTTGCGGATGTTCTTACTACTGTTAATCGCGACTACGCCAATTCATTGTTGGGCAAGAATGTTACATTCTATTCGACGGATGAGCAAACCGGTGCGTTAGAAAAGAAGGTTGGCACTGTTGAGTCGGTATTTAATGACCCTGAGACAGGTGAAACGCTTTTGGGAGTCAAAGTGTACGATGGCGAAGAAGTAAGTGAATACACGCTCGGCTTGGGCGCCGTACTGTTGGTAGAGAACCAAAATCAGTAGAAGAATCAAGAGAAAGATATAAGGAGAAACCAAGATGAGTTTTGCATTGTCAGCAGGAGTTACGGGACTGCAGGCCCACCAAAAAATGCTTGATATAGCTGGTAATAACCTGGCTAATGTTAATACTATCGCTTTTAAGTCAAGCAGGATAACCTTTTCCGAACTGCTTAGTGAGACGATAAAAAAGGCGTCGCAGCCGACTTCTACGGTCGGCGGTACAAACCCTCAGCAGATGGGCAGCGGCGTCGGAGTATCCGGCATAGCCCCCAATATGGCACAGGGTAATATCGTGAACACAGGCAACCCTTTGGACTTGGCGCTGGAAGGCGAAGGTTATTTTGTACTGAGTGACGGCTCACAAAATATCTACACTCGCGCTGGAGCATTTGCAGTTGATGCAAATTCGAATTTAGTTGACCCAGCCACCGGCTACACGGTACAGCGAATCGGTTCGGTAGGCGAAAGCGACGGTTTCCAGACAGCCGGCGATAGTGATATTAGTGTTCCATACGATGTGGCGATGGCTGCGAATGCTACGACAGAAGTGAAGGTTACCGGTAACCTCAGTGCCGATGCGACACTTCCAACAACACAGACTAACGTGTTGACCTCGGATATAGCTTACACTGTCGATAACGGTACGGCGGCCAGTTTAACCAGCAAAATTGCCGACCTCGACCAATACAGCGGGACTTTAACTTCAGGGACCATTACAATTGCCGGTTACGACCCGAACGGTGATGCCTACACCAGCGATTTGACGCTTTCCGTTGATGCCGACACCACATTAGGCGACCTTGTTGACCAGCTTAATACCGTTCTTGGCAGCAATGCTACAGCTTCTTTGAGTAACGGCAAGATAAAGGTAACCGATGCGGCCAGCGGTTACAGCAAATCGGATATAAACTTTTCGTATACCGGCGATGGCACGCTGACAACACCAGGGTATTTTGAGGTATCCACCGTCGGCGGAGATGAGGTCAAAAGCATCAATATCACAGTTTATGACTCCCAAGGTGGCAAACACGTTCTATCAGGTGCATTTGTACGAACAGATACCGCCAATACCTGGGATATGGTTCTGACGTCAATCACCGGCGATATTGATGGAATAAACTTTGGAGACCGTCGAATCGAAGGTATAGAATTTGACGCCGGCGATGGTTCTTATTCCGGCTTAAATTCCACGACCGGCGATACAGCTCAATTCAAAGTAACCTTCGCACATGATACTTCTACTCCACAAACACTTGCGATGTCTCTTGGTACGGTAGGCCAGTTAGATGGTTTGACACAGTTTGCCGGCAATTCCACGGCGGTAGCCAGAGAACAAGACGGTTATGAGGCAGGTATGCTTTCAACTGTCTCGGTCAACAACGAGGGCATCCTTATCGGCGCTTTCTCCAATGGTATCAAGAAAAATATCGCCACCATACAGATAGCGCTATTTCAAAACACATCTGGCCTGGAAAATATCGGCGGTGGATACTTCATTCCTTCGGCCAACTCAGGTGAAGCGGTAGCTACCCAAGCTATGACCGGCGGTGCCGGTACCGTTCACGGCGGGGCGCTGGAAAAATCCAACGCTGATGTGGCGAGCGAGTTTGTCAATATGATTCAAGCTCAAAACGGTTTTCAGGCAAACGCCAGAACCATCAGAGTTGCGAATGATATACTCAGAGAACTGACCAGTCTTATCAGATAGTAAGTAGAATTTTAATATGATGGTGATGCCTCTAATAGCAGCAGTTTTCAACATCATTATTTTGGCGCTGACGCCGGTGCAGCGTTGGTCGGCGGCACGCCGGTTTAATGCCGACTTCTTAACTGTATTACTGTTTATCCTGATAATAGTGGCAACGGTAACTATATTAACCGTGTCTATTTTGATAACTAAGCATCGTCAAAAGATACAGGAACGGGATTTTACCGAGCGGTCATTTGCTGAATACTCAGAGGAAAGGGGCTTGAGCAAACGTGAACGCCGAATTCTGCTGGCTATAGCAAATTACGCGGGGCTTAAACGAAGTGAATCGATTTTCACTTTGAGTGCCGCTTTTGACATTGGAGCCGCCAGGATAATAAAGGAAAATCTCGCACATCGGGGAGCTGAAGTAAATGTACCGTTGAAAACCGAATTGTCTTTTCTGCGGGAAAAGCTTGGCTTTAAGAAGAAGCCACTTTCCTCAATAGGCCTGATGATGAGTTCTAAAAAACTGAGCAGCAGGCAAATCCCCATAGGCAAAGAAGTTCGCATAACACGCCGGCTGGCTCACGGTTCAGAGGATATTGAGTCCACAGTTATAAAAAATGACGATATGGGCTTGACGGTCAGATTGGCGGCGCCGTTAGAAGGCGGCGCCGATGAGTTATGGCGTGCGCATTATTATTTCGGCGCTTCGGTCTGGGAGTTTGATGTTTCCGTGATTAGTTCAAAAGACGACGTTCTTGTTTTGGAACACAGCGATAATGTGCGGTTTATTAATCGTCGCAGTTTTCTGCGTGTTCCGGTAAAGAATCCGGCTTTCATAGCGAGGTTTCCGTTTGCAAGAACCGTTGCCAAAGAGGGTAGTTTTGAATCGCAGCAAAGTTCCGCAAATGCTCCCAGCCGGACGTGGGGGCCGCCGGAGTTTGTGCCAGCAGTTATCACGGAGCTGGGCGGTCCAGGCCTGCGTATAGATACTTCGCTTGAAATAAATGCCGGCGACAGAGTGCTGGTGGCGTTTGAGTTGGAGGAAGGAAAAGGACAGAAGCCAATTAGCGAGCAGAGCGACAGCAGTGCAGCGATGCTGAAAATAATACAGGATATCGGAATAGTGGAAGAAATTGGAGAGGTTAAACGCATCAATGATGCGCAAGATGGCTTGTCAATAGCGGTTGAGTTGACAGGGCTTAGTGATTCGGATGTCGATGAGCTGATTCGTGCCACCAATGCGGCTTCGCTGAGAGGCAACGTCGGGAATACAGAAGAGCCAATGGCTATACAGGGAGCGTAAAATGTCGGAAATTACAACTCAAATCGGTTCAAGAATCAACGGATTAACGCGGGAATTTAATATTATCGCTCACAATCTGGCCAACGTGGGTACCGTTGGATACAAACGCAGGTGCAACACGTTTTCAAAAAGCCTTATGGCTCAGGGGGCAGGAACGAAAGCGGAAGTCGGCGGAAAAATCAATTCGAGCGCAACTTTTGATTTCTCGCAAGGCGAGATTGTCAGGACGGGACGTCCGCTGGACTTTGCATTGTGCGGTAAAGGTTTCTTTGTGATAGAAACGCCCAAAGGCCCGCTTTACACTCGCAATGGAATGTTCCGCCTGAATCAGGATAATCAACTGGTGGATTCAGCGGGAAGAATTGTGGCCGGCCAGGCAGGGGCCATCTCGATACCTCCGAATGTCGGACTATCGCAGTTAAATGTATCGAGCGATGGAAACATCAGCGCAGGCGGTGCTGCCGTAGGTAAATTCAGACTTGTGGATTTCAGTGATAATGAAAATGAACTGGTTTCGGTAGGAACAAACTGCTTCCAGGCCCCTATAGGGCTGGATGAGCCGGAGACGGCTGAACATCTGATTGTCAAACAGGGTTTTCAGGAATCCTCTAATGTGCAGATGGTCGAAGAGCTGGTGGATATGATAATGGTGTCCCGGCTTTACGAAGCGAATATGAAGTTCGTCTCTGCCAAAAAAGATACTTCGAAGAGCATCATAAGCGTAGCTATGGGCTGATCGATTGATTATTGATTATTGATTATTGATTATGCTTTGTAGAAAACTTCTGCTTCGGTCATTTCGAGCAAAGGACTCGCAGAGTCCGAAGTCGAGAAATCTATTAAAAAACAGATTTCTCCGATTCGTTCACTTTGCTCACTCCGGTCGAAATGACATGTTTTCAACAGAGCATATTGATTATTTTATTACGAACTACGAAGTGAAATAAAGGGAGCGATATTATGTTAAGAGCATTTTCCACTGCGGCGACAGGTATGGCTGCCCAACAGATGATGGTGGATGTTACCGCTAATAATCTTGCTAACATCAACACCACGGGCTTTAAGCGGAGTCAGATTGCTTTCCATGATTTGTTTTATGTCAAGATGAGGGAATCCGGCACGGAAGTGTCCTCCGGTATAAAATCTCCAAGTGGAGTGGAAGTAGGAAGCGGCGTTCATGCGGTATCAACACTAAAAGTTTTCACCACCGGTGAGCTTGTAAATACCGGCAGACCGTTAGATATAGCTATTACCGGTGATGGTCTTTTTCAGGTAAGTATGCCGGACGGCAGCATAAAGTACACCAGAGATGGCTCGCTGCAAAAAGGGGCAAATGGAGAATTAGTTACTACAACCGGGTACTTAATAGAGCCGGCTATTACTATTCCAACGGATGCAGTTGCAGTCAATATCGGCAAGGACGGCGGCGTTAATGTTACTACGGCTTCCGGAACGCAATCGGTTATAGGTACTATTCAATTGGCCCGCTTTCCAAATCCTTCGGGGCTTTCGAGCGAAGGAGATAATCTTTTAGCCGAGACCGAAGCCAGCGGTACGCCCACCACCGGCACAGCGGGAGAGAATGGTTTCGGTACTATTCAAGCTGGGTTTCTTGAAAAATCTAATGTCCAGATGATAACCGAACTTGTGAACCTTATAACCGCACAGCGAGCTTATGAAGTAAGCTCCCGTACAATAAGAGCGGGCGACGAGATGCTTCGAAAGGCAATCCAGATAGCAAGATTTTAATTACGGGATGATTATGAGCAACAGAACAATCGGTATTATCGTAACCGTTTTTCTGCTGACATCGGCGACCAGCAGAGCCGACGACATAGAAAAAAGTTTTCCGCTGAGAATTCACCTGCCAAGAGATGTTTCAATTGAGGGTGATACTCTGCAGTTGGGCCAGGTTAGCATAATCCGTGGTGAGGAAACTCTTGTAGCCAAAGCAAACAAAATCAGCATAGGCCGGTTTTCAGTACCTGGCCAGGAAATCGTTATTAACAGGTCAACGGTTCTGAGCAGATTGGCTTGCAGCGGAATTCCCGTATCGAAAGTGTCATTAACCGGCGCTGAAAAGGTAACGGTGAAACAGCGGCAGCAGATTATTAAAGGCGAAGAATTTGTTGAGCTGGCAAAATCGTTTTTGGACAAAAATCCGTTAGTTGATTCGGTTTGTAAATCAACTCCGGTAACTTTACCGAAAGATTTGATTTTGCAGGGGTCGAGTGAAGATATAAAACTGTCTGCCCGGCTGATTAAAAGCGGCGCAAGAAACCGGGCCAAGGTTCGTATTGCCGTGCTTGCGAACGGGATAGAGATAGGAGCGCGGGAAGTAACTTTCCGCTTAAAATACAACAGCCGCAGAGTAACAACGCTGGTTGATATACCCGCAGGCGCAGTTATCAGCCCGGAGAATGTCAGGATAGAGAAAGCATTGTCGGATTATCCGGAGCCCTCTGATTGGAGTCCTCCTTATGGCCTTATAGCCAAACGTCGGCTGCCGGCAAATACAGTGATTCTTCCAAATATGACGACCTCTGCGAAGGCACCGATTATTGTCGAGCGAAATCAAACTGTTGTCATTCGGTTTGAAAACCCTGAACTTCTGGTTACTGCTATCGGAAAAACAATGCAAAAAGGCAGGGCAGGCGAGTATATAAAAGTGCGAAATGTAGATTCACATCGAATAATCGTGGCAAAGGTCAATGAAAACGGAACCGTTGAACCGGTTTTTTAAGAGGAAAAACAATGAATAATAGAATAATGCCAGCGCTCATATTAGCGTTTTTGTTGTCATCATTGATGTCGAACTCGCAAGCCGGCTCTATCTGGGCTAAAGCCGACAGGGATAAGAGAGATTTGTACGCCGATGACGTGGCCCGTCACATAGGCGATATATTAACCATTACCATCAGCGAAAAGAGTTTAGTTGATAACAAGGCGAAGAGAAACCTTAGCAAGACAACCAAAAGAAATAACACGTTCGATGGACAATTAGGGATTGTATCAACGCCTGCTGGCGCCGCTCGACCTAACGCTAATTATCTGCCGAGGATACCGGCGTTTAATATGAGCGCCGAATCCAGCAATGTGCTGGATGGCAAGGCCGACTATAAAGATGAACGCAAGTTCGTTGACTCGATTACCGTTGTTATTGTGGACATTATGCCGAATCGCAACCTTGTGGTTATGGGAACTCGCAGCCGGGAGATTGTCGGCGATACGCAGGTCATTGAAGTAAGCGGTATAGTTAGGCCGAGTGATATTGGGTTCGATAATACCGTTAAGAGCGAACGGGTTGCGGATTTTCGTCTTGTTACCAGAAACAGCGGCATAGCTGCGTCATTCAACAGGCCCGGATGGCTCGGAAGAATATTTGACATCCTTTGGCCGTTTTAATTTTTAATCTTTGATTTTTGAATTTTTATGAAGTCTCGTTTGATATTTCTGACTGTGATTTTAGTGTTCGCCAACGGCGTTGGCAGATGCGAGCGAATAAAGGATATAGTTGAGATTCAGGGAGTTCGCAGTAACCCGCTCACCGGCGTTGGACTGGTTATAGGCCTGGCTGATACCGGCGATAAGACTCCGCCGTCGCAACAAATGCTCACGAGCATATTGAGAAATTCAGGAGTGGTTCTTGACTCCGGCACTTTAGAGGGCGGCAACATCGCTCTTGTGTTAGTAACAACGGAGTTAGGTCCTTTTGCCCGTAAAGGGTCGCGCATCGATGTGGACGTCTCTGCTGTGGGGGACGCCGATAGTCTTCAGGGCGGAATTCTTTTGCCGACGCCTCTGAAAGGTCTTGATGGCCGGGTTTATGCCGTGGCCAATGGGGCAATTTCGCTCGGCGGATGGGGAGTGTCAGGCGAGAAGGCGTCAATCAAAAAGAACCATTTGACTGTCGGACGAATACCTGGTGGTGCAACCGTTGAAATGTCGGAGATAGCAGACTTCGTTGAAAACATCGTAGGCCAAAGGTTTATCACGCTCAATCTTAGAAACGGCGATTTCTCAACCGCTGAGCGAATCAGCAAGGTCATTAACAAAACCTATGCAGACAGCGCAATAGTGATTGACGCCGGCACTGTCAAGGTTAGGTTGCCTGACAGGATTAGCCGGGCTGACGTAGCTGGTTTCATTGCCGATATTACAGAAAATAATGTAAAGGTTGATATTCCTGCGGTCGTGGTTATCAACGAACGCACCGGCACAATTGTGGTTGGAGAGAATGTCGGTATATCTTCGGTTGCTATTTCGCAGGGCAGTTTAGTTGTGAAGATAAAAGAAACCCAAAATGTCTCTCAGCCGACAGCAATGTTTTCTGACGCCGGCGAAACGAAAGTTGTTGATGAAACCTTATTAGGGGTTAAGGAAAGCGAAGGGTATCTAATTCCTATAGCGAGGTTAGTTACTGTCTCAGATTTGGCAAAAGCGCTCAACGCCATAGGGGCGACACCAACCGACCTCGTGGCGATATTTAACGCTTTGAAGAAGGCCGGCGCCCTGCAGGCCAGATTGGAGATAATGTAGGAGTAATCTTATTATGGACAGTGCCAAATTAGTGTTGACCCAACCCGCCCCGCAGCCGAGCTTGTTAGATAATTCGAATAAAATCGGCGGCGTTTCAGATGAGAAAAGGAAACAAATAGCCAAAGATTTTGAGTCGGTTTTAATCAACAAACTCCTGGACCAGATGAAAAATACCATTGGTGACTGGGGATTTGAGAAAGATGGGACTTCCAGACAGGTTCGTGGGATATTCTGGCTGTACCTGGCACGTGATATTGCGAATAATGGCGGCTTTGGATTGTGGAAGGATATAGAACAGTTTGCAAAACAGGCAAATGCAACTGCGCAATCACTGGATAGTAAGATATGAGAACAATGACGGTTGAGCTGGAAGATAAAATCGATGAGTTGCTGCTTTGTCTCGATGATGATATTCGTTTTATGCAGAATAGTTTGTTGTGGCTGGATGAACTGCGAGGGCTGGTTGTTAGGCGAGATGATGCGGCTTTGGGCGAATTACTTGAGAGCATCCGAACCGAGCTGGACAACTACAAAAGCCACGAGTTAAAACGGCAGTCGCTCCGAGAAGAATTGGCGGTTGCCTTTGGCTGTAATATCGAGCAGATAACTTTGTCTATGCTCGAAGCCGTTCTGTCAGGAGAACGGAAAACCCGAGTGGCTGGCCGAAAGGCCGAATTAACATTATTGACTGCCAAGCTCAAGAAAGAACATTTGAGCACAATGATGCTTTTGTCGGATTGTGCCAGATTCAACAGCGAGCTTTTGAGAAGCGTGTTCGAGTTGGGCCGGACAGGAACAATTACGTACAGTTCCAGCGGCTCTGCTAAACGGCAAGCCGGTATGGCTCTGGTAAATTTGCAGTTTTAACGAAACTCTTGAAGACAATAATTTGAACGGATTTGAGAAATGTCGGATTACTCGATAGCTATCAGCGGTTTTAGCGCAGCCCAGAAGGCCCTTGACATAATCGGCAATAATATCGCCAATGCGGCTACGGAGGGTTATCACCGTCAAAGAATAAATCTGAGTCCAGCTTACTCATCGCAGCGAGGTTCGGTTATGTTGGGCGGTGGCGTTAATATCGAAAGCGTTACCAGAATAATCGATAATCTTTTAGAGCAGGAGATTACTCGGCAGCGCTCCTCACTAGAGCATGTCAACACCGAAATTGGTACACTGCGAACCATTGAGAGTGCGTTAGGAGAGCTTTCAACGGAGAACGGCGGTTTGAATGCGGCCATAGACAAATTCTTCAATGCGCTGCAGGACCTTAGCACTCATCCGGGAGACGTCATCTGGCAGAATCAGGCGGCAAGTGATGCAGAGGCAATGGCCAGCCAATTCAGAACATTAGGAGAATTTCTGACAACATTAGAAACACAGATTAAGCTGGAAGCTGAAAACACTATCGAATCAATCAACATTCTTGCCAGCCAGATTGCCGAACTTAACAACAACATAGAAAGATTGGAGATGTCTGGGGCCCGGGCCAACAACCTGTGCGACCAGAGAGACCGGCACATTACAGAGTTGTCCGAATTGGTCGGTATTCAGACGCAGAGCAGAGCGTATGGCGTCGTCGATATAAGCATTAGCGGGATAGCAGTGGTGATGGGTGCCTCCGCCGCTGAACTGGAGGTGGGGTTGGACGAAAACAGCGAATTGGGTGTTTCGGTTGCCGGGGCATCTAATTACACAACTAATATACCGGGTGGAAAGCTCGGAGGATTGTTATCGTTGAAAAACGAGCTTGTTTCAGATACTCATAATGACCTTGACTCCTTAGCAAGTGCGTTAATCCAGCATATAAATCAATACCACGTTCAAGGGGTAGGTTCGGAGGGTTCTTTTACTGAACTGACCGGCTGGGCAATGACAAGCGAAGATTTGGCGGACTTCGAGCCGACTATATCCGACGGCAAAATGTACATAAGGGTTACAAATACCAGCACCGGCGCAATAACCCGTCACGAAATTGATATCGATGCTTCGGCAGATTCACTGACTACAATAGCTAATAAAATTTCAGCCATTACCGGCCTGACTGCTTCGGTGTCTTCTTCCAAGTTGACTATATCAGCCGATGCGAACTATGAATTTGATTTTATTCCTGCTGTACTTTCCTCACCTACCGCCAGCACGCTGACCGGCTCACCGCCGACTATATCCGTATCTGGTATCTATAACGGTACACAGAATGATACCTTTACGTTCACGGTATCAGGTTCCGGCTCGGTAGGCAATGGTACTTTACAACTTGTGGTAACTGACGGAGATGGAGATACGATAGCTACGCTTGATGTCGGTTCTGGTTATGCTGCGGGCAGTACGCTCGATGTCGGTAACGGAATCAAAATATCTCTTACTACAGGCAGCTTAAACGATACCGAGACCTTTGAAGTTGACGCTTATGCCAGTACCGACACATCAGGTGTGCTGGCTGCAATTGGAATTAATACTTTTTTCTCCGGCAGCAGCGCAGCGAATATAGCGGTTTGTTCCGACATTCCCGCTGCACCCGGACGGATAGCAGTAGCCCTTGGCCCTGATATGACCGATAACACCAACGCTCTGCGGCTGGCAGGGCTAAGAGACCAAGCTATAAGCAGTTTGGACGCTCTGACATGTGGACAGTTTTATCGTCGGCTGGTTACCAACATAGGGCAGCAACTCTCCACTAAGCAGATGCGACAGAACAATATCGAGGTTGTCGTCCAAAATCTTTCCAATCAGCAAAGTCAGGTGAGTGGTGTGGACATCAACGATGAAGCTACTCAACTGCTGGTTTTCGAGCAGATGTTTCAGGCAATGGCCAAATATATGACTACAATTCAGTCATCCGTAACAAGTATTATGCAGTTAATATAAACGAAAGAACTTATGCCGGTAGTTTAGAATGAGTGGGACGCTGAACAGTATTTATAATAATGTTAATTTTGCTCTGCATCTGCACGCTGATGCGTTGGCTCGACTTCAGGAGCAGGCCTCAACCGGCTCACGGGTAAATCGAGCTTCTGACGACCCATCTGTGGCCCACCGGATTTTGGGTTTGAACTCTCAGCGGAGGTCTCTCGAAAATTATATGGACAACATTTCGCAGGCCATCAACACACTGGAGATTTCCTCTACCATCGTTAATGATATAACATCAGCTATCGCTGAAACGAAGGTGGACCTAACTCAGATTACAGGTGGTATCTACGACCAAGAGGGAAGAGAAAGAGCCGCTGACAGCATCAACGATACGCTGGAGCAGATGCTTACATCGGCTAATAGCAGATATACAAACCAATATCTTTTTGGTGGATGCGATACCGGCTCGGTGCCTTATGTTGCCGAACGCACAAATGGAGAAATCACCAGCGTAACTTACCAGGGCAGTTCGCAGGGCCGGAATATAGAAGTGGCGCCCGGCCTTGAGTCATCGGCTTTTTATGTTGGTGATACTATCTTTTGTTCAGACAGCCGCAGCGCTCCGGTCTTTTTGGGTGATACAGGCGCAAAAGCCGGAACGGGAACATCGAACGTCAGTGGCGATGTCTGGCTGACTGTAACCGGCTCCGCCGGCAATTATGATATCTCTATCGATGATGGCCTGACTACTTTCAACACAGATGGTACGGACACCAATCTGGCTGTAACCGATTCACGAACCGGACAGGTGTTGTATATTGACACCACGGATATAAACAGTACCGGAGTTGCTATGGTTCGCATACCCGGGACTTATGACATATTCAATACGCTTATCAGCATTCGGGATTTACTGAGAAATGAAAGAGGGCTTACTGATACTCAACTGACGGAGGCGATAAGCAGTTCGATAAGTTCACTGGAAGAGGTAAGAAGTCATTTGACGGGGAAATCCGTTTCTATCGGGTCAAGAATCGAATTTCTTGATAATCTCAAAGACACTCTCGAAAATGTGAAGTTTAATACGGAGGACGAGACGACTCTTTTGCAGCAAGCTGATATTGCTCAGGTTGCTGTAGATATCTCGCGCCGTGAAGTTCTGTACCAGATGTCGCTGTCGGTTGCAGGGAAACTTATGTCTATGTCGCTTTTGGATTTCATTTAATCGTCTGCGCTGAAAAAGTAAAAAATTGTATGACGACTGTTTTGGCTGCGTATATGTTTGATATTTATACGAATTTTATATGTGGAAGTGTAGAATTGCAGCCCTGGTCTGGTGGCACAGAATTTGCACAACGATTGTTCCGGCCCTGATTGCCACGCTTCGCCCGTAAGCTTGTGAAGCGAGCCAAATGTACAGAGGGCAATAAGTTAAACATAGGAG
>QNBZ01000006.1 GCA_003644295.1 Planctomycetota bacterium | reverse complement strand
TTCCCGCGAAAGCGGGAATCCATAGGTTTATATATGTACTGGATGCCTGCTTTCGCAGGCATGACACAATAATTGATTGTCTGTCAAAAAGCGCATTTACTTAGTCCAATTGGTATAATTCATCAATAATAATCATTTACTATCACCGCAGGGCAGTTCTGCGAGCTGTTCCATCAAGCTGTATCTCTGTGCGGCGTCGCTTTTCGCAAGCGTGAGTAGTTTCGCCGCCGCTTCCGGATTCGATTGCTTCAGTATACGGTAACGATTTTCGCCGTAAATATATTCCTCCACATCAAGCGTGGGCGCCTTCGAGTCAAGCTGAAGTGGGTTCTTACCTTGCTCTCTGAGTTGCGGGTCGAACCTGTACAACGGCCAATGGCCGCAATCGACGGCCTTTTTCTGCTCTTGATAGCCCTTGGTCATATTGATACCGTGAGCGATACAATGACAATAGGCAATTATAAGCGAAGGTCCCGGATAGGCCTCTGCTTCAACAAACGCTTTTACCGTTTGATTGGGGTTTGCGCCGAGAGCGACCTTAGCAACATAGGTATTTCCATAAATCATAGCCATCATTCCCAGGTCTTTTTTAGGCCTTGGCTTTCCTGCCGCCGCAAATTTTGCAACCGCCGCCCTTGGTGTGGACTTCGACATCTGCCCGCCTGTATTGGAATAAACCTCGGTATCTAAAACAAGCACATTAACGTTTGCTCCGCTTGCCAGGACGTGGTCCAGTCCGCCGTATCCGATATCGTAAGCCCAGCCATCACCGCCGAGCGCCCAGACGGATTTGCGAACAAGAAAATCAGCAATACTTAATAATTGATTACTGATTATTGATGTTCGATTATTCTTAAGCGATTGTTTTAACGTCTCTACTCGGCTTCGCTGCTGTTCGATAGCTTCCTGTGCTGGGTCGTTGGCTAATGCAGCCGTTCGGATTTCTTCTGCCAGGGCGGCATTGATGAAACCGTCTTCAGTTGCTTTACCAAGTAATTTAAGGGCGTGTTCTTTGAATTTATCGACCGTTAGCCGCATCCCCATCGCAAACTCAGCGTTATCCTCGAACAAGCTGTTGCTCCAGGCCGGTCCTCTGCCGTCCGGCCTTTTTGTGTAAGGTGTTGTCGGCAGGTTGCCACCGTAAATTGATGAGCAGCCAGTTGCATTTCCAATCAAAGCCCTGTCGCCAAACAGTTGCGTCAGCAGCTTTACGTAAGGTGTTTCTCCGCAGCCGGCACAAGCACCGGAATACTCGAACAATGGCTGAATCAACTGACTGCCCTTTACGGTATCGGCTTTGAATAGCTTGCCCTCGGTATTTGGAATCGACAGGAAGTGCTTGTAATTCTCACGCTCCTGTTTGCGGAGCGGCTCCTGCGGCACCATATTCAATGCCTTTCGGCCTGTTAGCTGCTTGTTCTCGTCCTTTTCGACAGCAGGGCAATTGACCACGCAAACTCCGCAGCCGGTGCAGTCCTCCGGAGCGACCTGGACAGTGAACTTCATACCGGCAAGGTCTTTACCTTTCGCCTCGGTGCTTTTGAATGTTGCCGGAGCGCCCTCGAGATATTTCTCGTCATAGGCCTTCATTCTTATAGCGGCGTGCGGACAAAGCAGAGAACATCTGCCGCATTGAATACAAAGAGCCGGCTCCCACGCCGGTATATTGACGGCGATATTGCGTTTCTCATATTGAGTTGTTCCGGTCGGAAACTTTCCGTCAACCGGCATTTTGCTCACCGGCAGCTTATCGCCGCGAAGCGCTATAAGCTCTCCTGTAACTTCCCGAACGAAATCTGGAGCATCCTGCGGTACCGGCAGCCGCATCTTTATTTTGCTTGTTACCTTATCCGGAACTTTAACTTCGTAAATTTTTTCGAGAGCGCTATCGACCGCGGAATTGTTCATCTCGACAACTTTTTCGCCCTTTTTACCGTAAGTTTTCCTGATAGCGTCCTTGATAGCTTTGACGGCGGTATCGAGCGGTATGATATTGCTGATTTTGAAAAAGGCGGTCTGCATAACCACGTTAATTCGCCCACCCAGGCCAAGCTCGGCGGCGAGCGAAATAGCGTCGATAACGTAGAATTTCAGCTTCTTTTCGATTATCTGTTTTTGTGCCTTCTGCGGCAGAGTATCCCAGACCTCGTCTTTATTATGGCTGCTTGTCAACAAAAACGTCGCCCCCTGTTTTGCTGCCGAGAGCATATCGTATTTTTCCAGAAAGCTCGGATTATGACAGGCGACAAAATCGGCCTTGCTCACAAGGTAGGGCCTTCGAATGAGTTTCTTTCCAAATCTAAGATGCGATACTGTTACTGCGCCGGCCTTTCGCGAATCATAAACGAAGTATGCCTGGGCGTAATTATCTGTCAGCTCGCCGATAATTTTTATGGAGTTTCTGTTTGCGCCGACCGTTCCGTCCGAGCCGAGTCCCCAGAACATTGCCGAGTAAAACCCCTCATCAGAAACATCGAAAGATTCATCCACTTCCAAGCTGGTATTTGTAACGTCGTCGATAATGCCAACTGTGAAACTGTTTTTGGGTTCTGCGGCGTCGAGGTTATCAAAAACCGCCTTCACCATAGCCGGCGTAAATTCCTTCGACCCTAATCCGTATCGACCGCCGACAATAACTGGATATTTCTCGAAAGCCGTTTTGCTGCTGGCCATCGCTTCGCCGACAGCGGTACGAACGTCCAGATATAACGGCTCTCCGATTGAGCCCGGCTCTTTCGTTCTGTCCAGCACCGCAATTTTTTTAACGCTCTTCGGCAGCCGGTTAATAAAGTGTTTAATGCTGAATGGCCTGTAAAGCCGTACCTTTACCACGCCGACCTTTTCGCCTTTAGACGCTAGGAATTCGACCGTCTCGTGCGCGGTGTCAGCGCCCGAGCCCATAATAACAATAACTTTCTCTGCATCTTTCGGCCCGACGTAGTCGAACAAGTGGTAGCTGCGGCCAACAATTCCGGCAAATTTGTCCATCGCATCTTGAACAATCTGCGGAGCGGCTAAATAGTATTTATTGACCGTCTCACGCCCCTGAAAATACACATCGGGATTCTGGGCGGTGCCGCAAATCTGCGGCCTGTCCGGCGACAGCGCCCTGGCTTTATGCTGGGCAATTTTGTCTTCATCTATCATCGCACGCATATCATCATAAGTCAGCTCCTCTACTTTCTGAACCTCGTGGCTGTTCCTGAAACCATCAAAAAAGTGCAGGAAAGGAACACGACTGTTCAGTGTCGAGGCCTGGGCGATAAGCGCAAAATCCATAATTTCCTGAATGTTACCCGAACAAAGCATAGCGAAGCCGGTCTGGCGACAGGCCATCACGTCGGAATGGTCGCCGAAAATTGAAAGTGCCTGGCAGGCCAATGACCTTGCCGAGACGTGAAAAACGGTCGGCAGCAGTTCGCCGGCGATTTTGTACATATTCGGAATCATCAGCAAAAGCCCTTGTGATGCGGTAAAGGTGGTCGTCAAGGCGCCCGCTGCTAGTGCGCCGTGCACGGCGCCGGATGCTCCGCCTTCGGACTGCATCTCCGTAACCGAGGGAACTGCCCCCCAGATATTCGGCTCGCCTTTAGCTGATTTGGCGTCGGCAATCTCACCCATAGGCGAACTCGGCGTAATCGGATATATGGCAATCACTTCATTCGTTGCGTGAGCTACAGAAGCCGCTGCCGTATTTCCGTCGATTGTAATCATTTTGCGTTTCATAACATCTCCACTTTCTAAAACAGGAACAATAATTTATCATCAGCCGATTTTATACAACTTTTTACTATATCAAGCAATGTAAATTTTGTTAGAATTGAGAAACAGAATGGTTGCGGGCGTAATTCAGTGGTAGAATGTCGGCTTCCCAAGCCGAATGTCGTGGGTTCGAATCCCATCGCCCGCTATGGAAAGCAGCGGATGCCTTTTGCACCTTTGGGATACCGGGGCCTTTCCGTAAAGAAGCGTGCCTGCCGGTACGTCAGGCGCATCTGTGCATTTATCGCCCAGCCGGAGCCCTCCAGAATAGCGCTTATGTTGCGCTTGCGCAGCTTTAGAAAAGCGACAATAGTAATGGGTATCAACACAAGCAGCAACGCTGCGAGAATACTGAACACTATCGCCGACAATGAGGTTTCTGCCAGGGTTTTTGTTATGTAAGCGGCAGCCGAGCCAAGAGCGGCCAGGGCCACTGCCGCTCCCATTGCAAGGCCGCCGTTGACAATTCCAGAGGTCTGCTTTGGAGCAGCTCTGGAAGCTGACGGCTCCGAGCCGAGATGGCTTACCGCCGCCGAAGCGCGCGTATCAAGTTTCTGCTCGGCTTTAGCCGTGATAGATTCGATTTTGCCGGTCAGCAACCTGCCGAGACGCTGGAACGGCGACAAAAGCGCTTCGCTGAAACTGATAGGATTTTCTATTATGTGAACAACTTCAGCGTCATATTCACGACCGGCTGTATCATAAAAAACACCTCTCTTGCTTATGCACAAGTTGCCTTTGCCGCCGGAAGTTACAGGCACGGCTACCTCAATTTTCGGACTTTCGCCGCTGGGCGTAATTTCCACATACATCAGGTACATATTGGAAGCCCCGGCAATCCGGATATGCCGAGCCCTGTCATGAACTTTAACCGCAAGGTTAAACCGCCGACCGTCCATCACCAGAGACCCCATTTCAAACATCGCCCGGCTGTGCGTATCGTAGAGTCGGGGAAAACTGACAAAATTATTTACGAACTCTATCATATAACACTGGTAAAGAATGAGCTTTTCAAGCAGTCGAATTTTGTTCATCATAGCGGCGGTGCGTGTGCCATCGGCAATAAGCGAACGTAGCGAATTCGCAAACCGCGGCTCCAAGTATTTGCGCAGCTTCTGTTCGCCGAGAGACATAACAGCGGTTTTGTCCTCGTCTGCCGGGGCATTGCCCTGCTCACATCGGTGGAGTTCAGAGGCGGCCTGCTCAAGGAAGCTTGCTAACTGAGCCGAACCTATACCTTCGGCGCCGTTAGGATGCGCAGTGCCGCCGATTGTTTTGAGAATGTCGTCAATGAACTGTCGTATTTCAGCATCTTTTGCCGCTTCTGGCAAAACGACGCCGGCCTCGCTGACCGGCATTGATGCAACCTGCGTTTTGACCTGACGAACCTGCTGGAGTGTAACTTTCTCTGTATCTGTTTCGTTCAGCTTGCTGATAATTTCTCTTGCCGCATCCTGGATTTGTTGGCCTTGCGGCGTGCCGGTATTGACAGCGTTCAGACGCAGTGTTTCACTGTGAGCGGTTATCTCTGTATGGCTACTCAATGTGCTTAAAAGCCAGCTGATAGCATCTTTTACCTCGCTGCACAGAATCCTGCCGGTGTTGTTTTTGTCAAGCAGCCGTAAAAAAGTTCCATCACAATTCAGCATATCCACCGGCGCACTGGTCGCAACCCAAAGGGCTTCATCAAGTTCGACAACATATTTCAACTCCTCGGCGGTCTCGACCTTGAGATGGCGTGAACGACCGTACTGTCTGAAAATCATTTTAGATGGATTTACCATTTGATATTCCTCTGCTGCTTTCCAGTCCCGAAAAACGTCATTATACAGACAAGTTCTGCGTTATCATTATAATTCCCGGCTGCTCGGAAATTAAGGAATACCGGCGGAACGGAACAGGCAAAAAATCCGCTCGTCTTCATAACATAACTACCTTACAAACAACGGCTTACGTTTATCAAAGGGTGTTTTTTCTTGACTTTGGACGCCGGTTTAGGTTATAATAATGGTGTTGCAGAATAATGGCTATCGGGGGATACGGTGGTGATGAAGAAGTTTTATTACGAAATCTGGGTTCCGTTCACGTTCAATAAAAAACGGCTTCTCGTACTGGCGATAGCGAGCTATATCGCTCTGTGTTGAATCATACTCTGGTTTTATTTTGCAGGGCCGCTCACTTTTGGGCGGCCTTTTTTATGCGCATAAAAAACGCTAAACATTTGACATAGCCGATGTTCAGTCGTTAGTATTTGGCCTGTGGTTTCACTGCAGGTTTTGACTTAGGAAACTTAGGAATTTACAGATGATAATAGTTACCGGCGGAGCCGGCTTTATCGGCTCGGCAATAATAGCTGCATTAAACAAACGGCAAATTACCGATATTCTTGTCGTTGACGAACTTGCTACAAACGCAAAGTGGAAAGATTTGGTCAACCTGTCTTTCGCTGATTATGTAGAGAAAGACGATTTTTTAGAAATGGTTATCGCAGGCAAGGTCAGTCCGCCTGTAGAGGCGGTTTTTCATCTCGGCGCCTGCACAAGCACGACCGAGACAAACGCTTCATACCTTATAAAAAACAACTACGAGTACACAAAACTATTAGCTCAATGGGCGGCACAAGCCGGCATTCGTTTTATTTACGCTTCGAGCGCAGCGACTTACGGCGACGGCTCAGTCGGCTTTTCCGACAACGATGAAAAAATACACGAGTTGAAGCCGCAGAATTGCTATGGCTATTCCAAGCAACTGTTTGACCTGTGGGCGCACAGAGCCGGGCTGTTGAAAAAAATTGTTGGCTTAAAATACTTTAATGTTTTTGGACCGAATGAATACCACAAGGCCGATATGCGAAGTTTCATCTTAAAGGCCTACGAGCAGATAAACGCAACCGGCAAGGTTCAGTTGTTCAAATCACACAATCCGAAATACGCTGACGGCGAATACCTGCGTGATTTTATTTACATCAAAGACGCCGTCGATATGACATTGTTCTTCTTTGATAACCAAAAGGTAAATGGCTTATTTAATATCGGCACCGGAAAGGCGCGGACGTGGAACGATTTGGTAAAAGCGGTTTTCGCCGCTGTGGGGAAAGAGCCAAACATCGAATATATCGAGATGCCGGAATCGTTCCGTAATCAATACCAGTATTTTACCGAAGCCGACACGACCAAGCTCCGCCAAGCCGGCTACGATAAAGAAACGATTTGCCTCGAAGATGCAATTAAAGATTATGTACAGAAATACCTGATTTTTAATGAGTACCTAAATGGAAAGTGAATTTATGGCTAAAAAAATCGCAGAACAGGTTAAATCGCTCAAACGCGGCACGGCTGAAATCTTCAGCGAGCAAGAACTGTCTGAAAAACTCGCCGAAGCTGAAAATGCCGGAAAGCAGCTTCGCATAAAGCTCGGCCTTGACCCGACCAGCCCGGATATACATCTCGGCCATACGGTAGTGCTGCGGAAGATGCGACAGTTTCAGAACCTCGGCCATAAAGCCGTTCTCATCATCGGCGACTACACCGCACGAATCGGCGACCCATCCGGCCAAAATGCTACCCGGCCAATGCTGACCAACGAACAAATCAGGGAAAACGCAAAAACATATTTCAAACAGGCCGGCAAAATCCTGGATACAGCCGAAGACAAACTCGAAATACGATACAACAGCGAATGGCTCGAAAAGCTGACCGCAATGGAAATAATTCAACTGGTAGCCAAGAAAACAGTCGCACAGATGCTTCAGCGAGACAGCTTCAAAAAACGCCTTCAGGCGGACGAAGACGTTTATATGCACGAATTTCTGTACCCACTTATGCAGGGCTACGATTCGGTTATGATAAAAAGCGACGTTGAATTAGGCGGCACAGACCAGACATTCAACAACCTTGTCGGCAGGGATATCCAGAGGGCCTACGGCCAGCAGCCGCAGGTTGTAATCACTATGCCGATTCTTGTCGGACTGGACGGCAAAGAAAAAATGAGCAAATCCAAAGGCAACTACATCGGCGTAACTGATGAACCGAATGATATGTTTGGCAAAGTTATGAGTATTTCCGATGAGATGATGGAAAATTACTTTACGCTTTTAACCGACTTGCCGGACGAAAAAATAGCAGAACTGGTCAACAGTGATAAGACACATCCGAAAGAGGCAAAAGTTCTGCTTGGCAAAACAATCGTTGCCCAGTTTTACAATGAAACGGCTGCGCAAATTGCCGCTGCTGAGTTCGAGAAGGTATTTGCGAAAAAACAACTACCGGATGAGATACCGGAAATTGAAATAGCTGCCGAGCCGATTATGGCCAGTAAGCTGCTGGTGGCCTGCAAACTGGTATCATCGGGCGGCGAAGCAAAGAGGATGATAAAGCAATCAGCCGTGAGCATTGACGGCAGTAAAGTCAATGACCCCAACGCCGAAATTACGCCGACCAACGGTATGATTATTCAGGTCGGCAAACGAAGATTTGCAAAACTGAAAGTTGTCAACTAATCTGGCTTTGTAAGCTAATCACGTTGTGGTATGGTACATTCCCGTCAGTGCGAGGTGGTTGGTGCCGGTGGTCATATTCCAAGTTGCTTTTTGATTAGCCCAACCAATGAGTCTTTTATTTCGGAGTGTCTTGGAATTGGAGCATGTTTGCCGTTTCTTGGATTTGCATAAATATCATGTCTGCTGCCGTGTCTTTTCAGGAAACAACCGCCTTTAACAATATCCTTTATCAAGGCCTTTCGTTTCACACTTCGACTCCAAGCTCTATATGCTTGATGTCGGCGTGTTCCTCTTCAACGTTAGATTCGGCAAGCATCATATGATACGCATCAATTATATTTTCCTTTAGTTCTTCTATGGTTTTGCCCTGGCTGAAGACTCCCGGAATTTCCTTTAATTTTCCGACGAACCAGTTATCATCCTGCCAGTATTCAAGGGTAAAGAACCTTTTCATTTTTCATCCCTTTCGTTATCAATATATTGGTTATTCCATGTGTCTAATTGACCACTGATTTTCGAGAATTATCGGCGACCTTTAATGCTGTTATATAGTTAATTTTATCAAATTTAGCTTGAGATAGCAATAAAAAAAGGATGTAAGTCCCCAAGTAATCGAGATTCGCAATCATTATTGCAACTCATCATTCCAAACACAGTAACGAATCTCTATTTAACCGGCGGCTTACGCCGCTCGGCTCGGTTACTAATTTCCACTCAAAAAATCCGTGCAATCTGTGAAATCTGCGGCTATAATAAACTTATGAAATTACCGAAACTGCAAAACAGCGAAGAATATGTCGGGCTGTATATCTTTGACTTTGGCGACTACGCCAGTGTCGGCTTTACCGCCCAGGAAGTAGCTGAACTGCTGGAAAGCGAAAAGTACAAAGCCGGGAAGGTCTATAAAATCCACAAGGCCTATCCGGACGGCAAACTCGAACTAAAAGGCGTCCCGGCAGAGATTTTCCAGCTTGAAGCGGGAATGTTTTTCTACTCAAAAAAACTCGAAGCCGCTAATAATGATTTTAAGGAGCTTGTCAATTTAGCTGTCAAGGTCGCTCCACCCTGCCGGGCCAAAGCGCATTTAGCTAAATACTCAGATGACAAATTCGTGGTGGCTCTTATTTACCCTGCTGAATACGATGATGAGATTAGCCGGTGGCTTTTAGACGGCGACTACAAAACCAGCGGCGAAGCAGAAGGCGGGATAACAGCAGTACAGAGATACTATGATGCCAAGCCACAGATTTTAGACAGCCATCAGTTCAGAAGGCAGAATACAGATTTACCCGCCGTGGCGGGATGCAGAATACAGAAATTGAAATTTGTAATCTGAAACTTGAAATATCCAAAAACGAATTCATTTCTTGGTTTGGTTGCGGGGATACTATCGGCCTTCGGTAAATCGTCAGCCAAGCCGAACGCTGGGGATTTGAAACGAGCCGATTTCAAAACCAGTACACAGCAAATAGGAGTCCGGTTCACCGAAAAAATACGCTCGGTCTTTCGATTCAGATGGCTTAAAAAATTTTAGAAGCCGAAGACGAAATGCAAGATACGAAATACGAAGTTATACCGCCGCCCGGAAAACCGCCGGAGCTTAGCGAGAATGCTCTGACCGTGTTGCAAAGCCGGTACTTGATTAAGGACAGCCAGGGCAAATGTATCGAGACGCCGGCTCAGCTTTTCAGCAGGACGGCATCATTGATAGCCGGCGCAGAAGCCAAATACGGAGCTGACAGCAACCAAATCAACGGCTGGCACAAAAGGTTTTACGACCTGATGGCGTCTCTAAAATTCCTGCCGAATTCGCCTGCCCTTATGAACGCCAATCGGCCTGGCGGGATGCTGAGCGCATGCTTCGTGTTGCCGGTTGAGGACAGTATAGAAGCGATATTCGAGACAATTAAGCAGTCCGCTCTGATTCAAAAAGCCGGCGGCGGAACGGGCTTTTCATTCGACAAACTAAGGCCAACCGGCGACCGCGTTGCATCGTCCGGCGGAACAACATCAGGGCCAATAAGTTTCTGGCGGGTCTTCTCAGAAGCAACAAACGCAATTCAGCAAGGTGCTTTTCGCAGGGGCGCAAATATGGGGATGATGAGCGTTGAGCATCCGGATATACTAAAGTTTCTGTATGCCAAACAGAACCTCAAGGCCTTTACAAACTTCAATATCTCAGTCAAAGTAACAGATGACTGGATGAAACGGGTACTTAGCTCCAGCGACTCCCTGCACATCGTAAAAAACCCACGCACCGGCCAGCGGTATTTATTACCCCGTCGAATTGATATTACAGACTACACGATAAGCGATTTGCACAAGCTGGCCGGCAAATCAGCGCCAGCGCCGCAGGCAAAAGGCAAATTCTATACCGTCGGCGACATCTGGAAAACGATTATCAAGTGCGCCCATAAAACTGGCGAACCAGGCGTGGTCTTTATCGACAGAATCAACCGTGACAATCCGACACCTTCGCTGGGCAAAATAGAGGCGACAAATCCCTGCGGAGAACAGCCGTTGCTCGATTATGAGGCCTGCACACTCGGCAGCATAAATGTTGCGAAATTCGTAACGTCATCTGACGGCAAAGCAAATATGGACTGGCAGGAACTGGCTGCGACCGTCAAATTAGCAGTACGATTTTTAGACAATATTATCGACGTCGGCAGCTATCCGGTCATAGGCACCGTTCGGCTGGCTCAGGCCAACCGAAAAATCGGCCTGGGGGTTATGGGGTTTGCCGATTGCTTATTTGCGCTTGGGATACCTTACGACTCGAAGCGAGCCGTTGAGTTCGGAACAACTCTTATGAAGTTTATCAACGAAAACGCTCGCAAGGCCAGTTGCGCTCTCGCCGATTTGCGGGGGCCGTTTCCGAACTGGAACCAGAGTATCTGGCGGACCAAAAGGAACAAAAAAGTTCGCAACGCTTCGATTACCTGTGTAGCTCCGACCGGCACAATCAGTATCATTGCTGACTGTTCATCTGGAATTGAGCCGGCCTACTCGCCGGTGTTTGTCCGCCGAATACTGGATGGTTCAAAGATGCTACAAATAAATCCGGTTTTCAAACAGGTCGCTGAGAAAAACGGCTTTTACAACAAAAAGCTGGAAAAACAAATCAGACAGGCAGGCAGTATTCAGAAAATCACCCGGATTCCACCGGCAATCCGCAAAGTTTTCAAATGTGCCT
The DNA here is from genome assembly GCA_003644295.1 of Planctomycetota bacterium. Taxonomy (GTDB): domain Bacteria; phylum Planctomycetota; class Phycisphaerae; order Sedimentisphaerales; family Anaerobacaceae; genus B140-G9. The sequence continues at coordinate 4,772 of QNBZ01000006.1, read as the reverse complement.
ACGATATTAAGCCGCAATGGCACATCCGAATGCAGGCCGGCTTTCAACAGCACTGTGACGCAGCGGTCAGTAAGACCATAAACTTCAGCGAAAAAGCCACGCCAGCGGCGGTCGATAAGGCCTACAAGCTTGCCTACCAGCTCGGCTGTAAAGGGATTACGATTTATCGCCGAGGCAGCAGGGACCTCGAACCAATGGAGCTTGATTAGCCGATTTTTTATGCAAACCTACAATTCACTGCAAATTTCACGACCATTTTCCGCCGACAATGCTGGACTTTATAGGAACAAGCAAAAACCACATCTTTTTGGCTAAAGTAGCAATGACACTGCTGCCGATAGCGCAAAAGTAAAGAACATTTTCTCCCCTCCGGGAAACATCGAGCAGCGAAACGTTGCTCGATGTTTTCTTTTTCAGGCATATAAAACGACAAACGCTATAAATTCTTCCCGCAACATTTTTTGTATTTTTTCCCGCTGCCGCAGGGGCATGGGTCGTTACGACCAACCTTAGGATGTTCCAGCCGAATTTGCTTTACTTTCATTTCGCCCTGTGGGGCCTGGGCAGCGGCCCGCTGACGCTCGGCCATCGCAAACTGGCCGACCTCATCATGCGCAACCCGACTTACATTCCAAACGCTTCTGACTCCGGCGCCGGCTTCGAGGTGTACCTTAAATATAATATCCGTAACACGCTCCTCGATGGTTTCGAGCATCTCGTTGAACATTCTGAATCCTTCACGCTTGTATTCGGTCTTGGGGTCTTTTTCAGCCCACGACCGCATCCAGATACTGCTTTTCAGATGGTCCATCGAATAGAGATGGTCTTTCCAGGTGCTGTCGTAAATCTGGATTAAAACGTACTTCTCAAGGTCGCTCAATTCAGAACGCAAAAATTCTCTGGCCACCTCCGAGAGCCGTTCCTTTAATTCCTGTCCTTCTCCCAACTCGTCTTTACTCAAAGAGGCGTTGAACCTTTTGTTGGCCCAGTCCACCAATTCGGCAACGCTCAAGTTAGCAATTTTTTCAGAGAGTTCCCTTTCCAATTCGCCGTTGTTGAAGTTTTTGCTCAATTCGAGCAGCTCTCTGCGCAGGGCATTAGGTTTGGTATTTTGTATACGTTCAGCCGAGAAGCCGGCGTTGAACTTTTTATTTGCCCACTCGGCAAGCGTCTCAAAGCCATAGACGTTCGCTCCCTGAGGCCCGTAAGCCATATTCATCGCAAATTCGACCGGGTACTCGATTTCCTTTTGTTTGTATTTGGCTGCGATTTCTTTGCTGAGAAGCTGACGAATCTGAGATGTATCAAGCTGCTTCAACTGTTCGATGTCCAGTTTCACGTCAAACTTGGCGCGTGCCAACTGGGCGAATGTACGAACGGGAAAATCTTTCTTCAGAAACTCATCCAGTTGCGAACAATCTTTCTTATCAACCTGCTCGGCGGCGGCTGAAACCAATTGTTCTTCAATTTCCTCCGGCGATTGGTGTTTGACTTTGGAAGGACTTAAACTTACGTGAAAGGCGCTCATCGCCCACTTACACAATCCTGCGACATCCCAGCTTTGCGGGTTGCTGTAGTCCTCCAGATATTCCCCCATAGAAAGCGATATTTCATTAGCGACTGATTCTTTTGCCTGTCGTTTGATTAATTTTTCAATCTCTTCCGCTTTAGCACCGGCAATGTCTGACATTTTCAAATCGACGCCAAAATTGCTTCCAGCCCATTCGATAATACATTTAAGTGGATACCGCTCGTTAAAAATCGTGTCGCAGTTTTTTGCGATGGTTGCATCGAGCATCTCCTCGATAATACTCTTAAGGCCTTTTCCGCTCAGGATTTTTCGTCTGCGTGAGTAAAAGATTTTCCGCTGATAGTCCATCACCTCGTCGTATTCGAGCAAGCTCTTTCGGGTCTCGAAGTTTCGCTCTTCGACTTTTTTTTGTGCCTTTTCGATGCCTTTGCTTATCCGTTTGTGTACAATTGGCTGACCTTCTTCCCAGCCAATCCAGGAAAGCGCCTTGACCGTCCATTCCGGCGCAAAGATTCGCATCAGGTCATCGTCGAAGCTAAGAAAGAACTGGCTGGAACCTTTGTCGCCCTGTCTGCCGGTTCGGCCTCTGAGCTGGTTGTCGATTCTTCTGGCTTCATGGCGTTCGGTTCCGAGCACGTGCAGTCCGCCGATTTCGGCTACGCCGGGGCCGAGTTTTATATCCGTGCCGCGTCCGGCCATATTTGTTGCGATTGTAACATTGCCCCGCATTCGTCCGTCCCTGCCCTTGTGCTGCTGGCCGGCCTTGGCGACTATGACAGCTTCCCGCTCGTGCTGCTTGGCGTTCAGAACCTCATGCTCAAGGCCGAATTTTTTCTTGAGAGCAGCCGAGAGAGCTTCGTTTTTTTCCACGCTGACTGTACCGACAAGCACCGGACGGCCGGAGGCACTGACGTCATTTATCTCGTCAACTATTGCGTTGAACTTTTCGCTCAGTGATTTATAGATTACGTCGTCCCTATCGTCCCTGATGCACGGCTTGTTAGTCGGAATTGCAACAACATCGAGTTTGTAGATATCCATAAACTCGTCGGCTTCGGTCAATGCTGTGCCGGTCATTCCAGCTATCTGCTCGTAAAGTTTGAAAAAGTTCTGCAAAGTGATTGTTGCAAGTGTTTGGCTCTCTTCTTTTATTGGAACATTTTCTTTTGCTTCGACTGCCTGATGGAGTCCGTCCGACCACTGCCGCCCGTGCATCAGCCGGCCGGTAAATTCGTCAACAATAACAACCTTGCCGTCCATAACGACATAATCTTTTTCTCTCTCGAAGGTAATGTGCGCCCGTAAGCTCTGTTCCAGCAGATGCGGCCATTCCATATTCGAGCCGGTAAAGAATGAGCCGACGCCGGCTATTTCCTGGGCGGCGCCAACTCCTTCGTGAGTCAGATGAACGGCTTTCTTGTCGTATTCGACTTCATAATATTGCGTGGCTGAAGTTAATCCGGCCTCGGCCCTTTGTAGTTTGGCCTGATTTTCTTCGATTACCTTCTTGGCTTTTTCGACTCGCTCGCTATCGCTGGCTTTTTTGGCCTCGGCAAGTTCGCCCTCGGCATTGGCGATAATTCGCTGACAGGTATCGATTTGTTTTTTGATGCGGTCGTAGTCGCTTTGCAGGTTGATTAGCTTTCTCGTTACATTGTCCGCCTTTTTGTATCTGCTTACATCGTCGAAGGCAGGGCCGGATATAATAAGAGGCGTCCTGGCTTCGTCGATTAGAATTGAATCGACTTCGTCGATTATGGCGTATTCCAATTCCGGCTGAACCATTTGTTCAAGCGACATCTTCATATTGTCGCGGAGATAATCAAAGCCAAACTCGTTGTTTGTGCCGTATGTAATATCGCAATTGTATTGAGCTTTTCGTTCTTCACCAGCCGTGTCCATATCCGCCTGTATTGCGCCCACTGTCATCCCCAAAGCGTTATAGACCGGCCCCATCCATTCAGCGTCGCGTTTTGCAAGGTAGTCGTTGACGGTAACTAAATGAACTTTTCTTCCGGTTAAATGAACAAGGTATGCCGCCAGTGTCGCAACGAGGGTTTTGCCTTCGCCGGTTGCCATCTCGGCGATTTTGCCTTCGTAGAGAACATTGCCGCCGACAAGCTGAACGTCGAAGTGCCGCATATCGACATTTCGCCTGGCCGCTTCACGGACAACAGCAAAAACTTCGGGTAAAATATCTTCCGGCCTGGCCCCTGATTGTATAGTAGCTTTGAACTGGACGGTTTTGGCTTTCAGCTCTTCGTCGCTGAGTTTTTTTACTTGCTCCTCAAACGCACCGGCCTGCTGAGCGATTGCCATATACGCTTTGACTAACCGCTCATTACGGGAGCCGAAAACTTTTATGAGTGCCTTGCTTATTTTACTGAACATCGCAACTAAAAAAGTAGTGCCTAAAGTGAGCTAAAGTTAAAAAATAATTCATAATTTTAGGCACTTTAGGCACTTTTAACTTTAGTTCACTTCTTACTCTTTCACTCTGGTCAAGTATTCGCCGGTGCGGGTATCAACACGGATAATTTCGCCGATTTTAACAAAAGGCGGTACTTGTACGACAAGGCCTGTCTCCAGTGTTGCCGGCTTATTTTGATTTGTCGCCGTGGCGCCTTTAATTTCCGGCGGGGTGTCCGTAACCTTCAAATCCACCGTGTTGGGCAATTCAACTACAACCGGTTTGCCATCGTACACAGCCACTTCTAATCTGGCATTCGACTTGAGATACTTCACACCGTCGCCGAACGCATCGTCATCGAGCGTGATTTGGTCGTAGGTTTTGGTATCCATTAGGACGTGTTCACTGCCGGACGAATACAGATACTCATAAGTGCGCTTATCCAGATACGCCTCTTCGACCGTTTCTCCTGAACGCAGGCGAACATTTTGAATTGAGCCGTCGGATAAGCTTTTCAGTTTTGTCTGATAAACGGCGCCGCCTTTGCCGAGCTTTACGTGTTGATAGTCAACAATTGAATATAGCTTGCCGTCGATTTTAACGGTCTGGCCCTTTTTCATCTCTGATGCTCTCATTTTTCACTCCACAAAAAACAATAACCATTTCACAGGAACGAGTATCGCAAGATCACTGCAAAATGTCAAGAAAACAATGAACTCGTATCTCGCTTCACACTTCACGAGTTACGCTTCACGCTTTTAACGGCTCAGCAGGGGACACATTCATTTGACGGGCGGGGACATTTACCGAAACTATACGCACTTTTACAGC
>QNBZ01000005.1 GCA_003644295.1 Planctomycetota bacterium | reverse complement strand
CTGAGCCGGACCAGCGGTGGCGCTGGGTCAAAAATGGCTACGAATTGCTTCGCGACAAGGGTATCCCGCTGAACCCACAAAGCATTGCGCTCTATCGCGAGCTTGCCAGGATATTCCAGCACAAAATAGGTGGCGTAACCGATGACGCCCACAAATACTATAAGCTGCAATTGGCTCTGGCGATGGAATCCGCCATAGGCAAACTTGGCCTGGCTGATAACCGGTACTTTGATGCTCTGGCCAAAGCGCCGAGCAACTGGCTGCAGATGGTAAAAGATGCCAATGTAGCCCCTTTGATTACAGCCCTGAAATCAAGCGACGATGTTTTTGCCGATGATGATAAGTTCGTCAGTAATTATCTTTCATTAAGGCAAAACCCTGCCAGGTTTAAGCCGGACGCCTTCAAGGTAATAGATGATTTCAGAGGCACTGAAGCACTTAAAAGGTTTGACGTTTTTGCCAGAGCTTACCATTTGCGTAAGGTTTGGAAACTTGACCCGGCCCTAATGTGCGAGTTAAATAAGATGTACGGCCCTGTTGACTGGAACGACCCTAACAGGCATTTGCCACTGGACTGGCGGCACCCGGACAGCCACGCGATTTACTGGGCTGTCAAAGGCCTGCAAGCTGCCGGAAAAGAGCAATACTCTGTTGAGGAAACCAACACCGACCGTATTGTCGCCCACAGTTTGCAAAATCTTTTTCGTAATGGAAAGATATTTATTTATAATGTACCGACCGAGACAAGTAACGGGCCACAAGCGACGGGCCACGAGATATTTTTACGCCCGGATTTGAGAATGTTCGAGCCGTACAATAAATCCGTGCTGGCGATTATTGAAAAGTACAAAGGCCAAAGGTCTTATGAATCTCTCTGTAATGGTCACAGGAATATGCTCAAAAACGCTGTGCTTTCATTTTATCAGGCGGGCCATATCAGCCAGGCACAGAAAATTTATAATCAACTAAGACACCTCTATCCCCGCGATGAGTTTAAGGTTCCACTCGTTGCTTACGCAAGGAATCGGCTTCGCGAGGAACTTCAAAGCATAGGGATTAACGACGCAAAAGAAATCATACAAATGCTTCTTCGGGAAAGTTATTTCAGATATGCACTTCGTGATGATGATGAAGCGGCCAGCAGAGAAAAAATGGCGAAAGAGGTCTATGACCATTACCAGGCCGAATATTCCGATGAGAACAGGATTGACCTGCCTGACTTTAAGCTGTTGAGATACTTTGCGCTTCTTGATTTCCTCAATGACCAGCAGTATCCGCCTAATTTAAGACGTAATTTGCTTGGTCGGATAAAAATCGAAAGGCCCAAATTAGCCGAGCAGTTAGAGCAGCAGGAAAGAAAATTCCAGAAGCAGTTAGAACAATCAAGATGACCCACAAGTCCCAAGCCACGAGGTACGACCAACTGACGCCTTCGCAGAGAAAAGCTGTCTTTCACATTGAAGGGCCGTTACTTGTTCTTGCCGGCCCGGGCAGCGGCAAAACACGCGTTATCACACATCGCATTGTTGCGCTTATCGATTCCGGCGTCAATCCGCACAACATTTGCGCAATAACTTTCACCAATAAAGCCGCTGACGAAATGCGTCAAAGGGCGAATGCTCTCGGTTCTTCTGCCGGCGCCCATATCAGTACCTTTCACTCTTTATGCGTCAGAATCCTTCGCAGGTATGCGGATAAAGCGGGTATTAAGCCAAACTTCAGTATCTATAACGATTCTGACCAAGCCAGCTGTATGAAACAGGCCGTCAAAGATTGCGAGCTTGATACTACGAACTTTCCGCCAGCCCGAATGCTTGACGCCGTCTCAACTTTGAAAAATAAGCTGATAGACGCCGAGCATTTCGGAAGTGATGCAGACGATTTTTTTTCCAAAACACTGGCAAAAATATATATCCGCTATCAGAGTATCCTGAGCGAACAAAACGGCCTTGATTTTGACGATTTACTGATGAAAACTGCTTTTTTACTTAAAGGCCACAGTGATGTTCGCAACGAGCTTGGAGAACGTTTCAAATTTCTGCTTATCGATGAGTATCAGGATACCAACCACGCTCAGTATGAAATTGCCAAAGCTCTTGTTTCGTCGCACAGTAACATTTGCGCAGCCGGCGACCCCGACCAGTCCATCTACCGCTGGCGAGGCGCCGACATCCGTAATATATTGAACTTTGAAAAGGATTGGCCCGACGCCACTGTCGTCAAACTTGAAGAGAACTTTCGCAGCAGACCTGAGATACTTCAGATGGCTGATAGTCTGATTTCGCTTAACCAGAATCGAAAGCAAAAAAAGCTCATCCCAACAAGGCCGCCCGCTGCGGATATTGTTATAACCGAGTTTGAAGACGAGCAGGAAGAGGCCGAGGGTATCGCACAAAAAGTCAGGCAATTAACTGACCCCAGCTTTCGCGGGGGCAAGCTTGTACCTGCGAAAGCTGGTGGCAAATCTTTGCGGGATATAGCCGTGTTTTATCGTGTCAATTCGATGAGCAGGGCGCTCGAGGAGGCCTTTATCCGGAATAAAATCCCGTATCAGATTGTCCGCGGCACCGAGTTTTATAACAGAAAGGAAATCCGCGACCTGCTTGCCTATTTGAAAATCCTTGTCAATCCCAGCGATGAAGTTGCACTATTGCGTATCATAAACACGCCTGCTCGTGGTATAGGAAAAACGACAGTTGACAGAGTCCGCAGCTATGCCGTCCTGAATAATATAACTCTTTTCGACGCCTTCAAGAAGGCAGGTGATATTGAATCTCTTTCCAAAGCTCCGAAAGCAAAAATTGCTGCCTTTGTTGAAATGCTTGAACGGTTCAAAAAAGATGTTGCTGGTAAGGTTGCGCCGCTTATTGAGCACGTTTTCACCGAGTCCGGCCTGAGAAAGTCCATCCAGTCTGACGATAGCGCTCTGGAAAACGTCAATGAACTGATAAGCGCCGCTGCGCAATATGACCGACAGGCCGAAGAACCAGCGCTACTCGATTATCTTCAACAGATAGCGTTGTTCAGCGATGCCGACGCCTATGATGCATCCAGCGACCGTGTCGCCTTTATGACTCTGCACGCCGCTAAGGGACTCGAATTTGAAGACGTCTTTATCGCCGGCCTCGAAGACGGCTTATTGCCGCACGAACGGAGCAACACAGATGATGATGAAACAGAAGAGGAACGCCGGCTCTTCTTCGTCGGCATAACCCGCGCCAAAGCTGGCTTGTATATAAGCTACGCTCGATACCGAACAGTGCGAGGCCAATTACAGCGAACAATACCGTCACCATTTCTTTTTGAACTGGGGACCGAATTCACCGAATCTGATAATGTTATTTCATCAGCTACCAGTGTCATTCCCGCGCAAGCGGGAATCCATTGCTTCGCTGCAGGCGAACTGGTGCGCCACAAATCTTTTGGCCTGGGCAGGGTCAAAGAATTTATCGATATGGGGGAGGATAGTATCGTTAAAGTCAGATTTAATACAGGACAGACAAAATCTATAATGTTAAAATACGCCAACCTTTCAAGAATAAATGACATTTAGCATGCGGTTTGACCGCAGGTTTGGATTCTCAGTTAAGGAATATATCAATGCTGCAATCACAAATTAAACTCTACTATAAGAATGTTACCGCGGAAATCATCGGCGAAGAAAACGGTATCACGCCTGAACAGTTAAAGTCGCTTTCTGAAAAGACCTCGCCGTTAATCGGCAAGTTAAACGAAGAAAGAAAAGCCGGAAAAACGCCATACAGAGACCTGCCCTTTAATAAGGGAATATCCCAAAAGGTTAAGCAATTAGTCGATGGCTTAAAAGCCGGATGTGAAAATCTGGTTGTGCTCGGTATCGGCGGCTCTGCTCTCGGCAATATCGCTTTGCAAACAGCGTTAAATCCCTATATGTACAATCTCGATGATGCACAACGCACCGGCCCACGCCTTTTTGTCTTTGATAATATCGACCCGGCTCAATTAGCTTCCTTTCTGGACTGGGTTGGCGATAAGCTCGACAAAACTATTTTTAATGTCATCAGCAAATCCGGCAGAACCGCCGAGACCGCAAGTGAGTTTCTGATTGTCCGCAAATTGCTCCTTGATAAACTCGGCCCCGCCGGCTGCAAAGAGCAGATAGTCGCCACAACGGACGCCAATGAAGGCACGCTCCGTACTATCACTGATGATGCCGGCTATCGCTGTCTTGAGGTGCCTGACGGCGTCGGCGGCAGGTTCAGTGTTTTAAGTGCCGTCGGCCTGTTCAGCGCTGCTATGTGCGGAATTGATATCGATTCGCTTCTGGCCGGCGCTAGCGATATGGACGCCAGGGTCAGCAGTGAAGATTTTTACAAGAACCCCGCTGCAATAAACGCAGCGCTCAACTATCACTTTTATAATCACGGCAAAAAAATCTCGGTAATGATGCCGTACAGTTTTCACCTGAAGGATTTGGCTGACTGGTATCGTCAACTATGGGCCGAGAGTCTCGGCAAAGCTAAAGACCTGGCCGACAATGAAGTGCATATCGGCCCTACGCCAATCAAAGCACTCGGCGCCACAGACCAACACAGCCAGGTACAGTTATATCGCGAAGGGCCTAACGATAAGCTATTTACTTTTCTTCAGGTTGATAATTTTGATAAGAACCTCACGATAGGGCCGGTCCCTGATAGCGCCCCTGAATTGCAGTATCTTGCCGGCGCCGAGTTAAGCACGCTGCTCAATAACGAAAAGAAAGCTACCGAGTACGCTCTTTTGGCGGATAAGCGTCCCTGTCTTACGGTTGTATTTGACAGGGTAAACGCTTATACCATCGGTCAGTTTATCTATTTGTATGAGGTAACGACTTCTTTTGCCGGGGCCCTGTTCGGCATCAACACTTACGACCAGCCCGCCGTTGAGTTGGGCAAGGAAGCCACATTTGCCCTTATGGGTAAAGCCGGCTACGAAAAATTGGCGCAGCAAATTCAACCTTTAACCGAAGTTGATGGAGATTTTCTGGTTTAATGCCCTCGATTGCTTACAATATTTTGGCAGATTTATCTGCTCAAGATACTGCTTACTTTCGCCTTGCAAGTATGTTTGCGGTGTTAGTGGTCGGAGTTGTTTCGGGCTACTTGGCGAGCAATCGATTTGGTTTGCCGGAGCGTATAGCCAAAGAAATAATGACCGTTGTTTTGGTCTCTTTTAATTGGCTCATCGCACTGCTCGTGATTTGGCGGATGCATTTGAGCAGACAGCTCATTTGGCTGCCGATAGTCGGTGTGGTCTTAATGCTCGCAATCACGGTTCTTTCAGCAGCGATATTTTACTTCATTAAGCTTGACCGGAGAAGCCAATTAACACTCATCCTCGCCGGCGGGTTAAGCAATCTTGGATATACCGGCGGGGCGTTTGTTTGTTACGCATTGTTTGGCGCAACCGGCCTGGCTATGGCGAACATATATCCTGTGTTTTGGTTACCAGTAGCTTATTTTATCTTTTTTCCTTTGCTGAAGATTCGCGAAATTCGTGCAAATGACCGCAACGCCAAATTCAAACTCACCCAGATATTGGACCTTCGCTTTCTTGCTCTGCCAGCCATAATAATAGCCATAGTTCTGAATTTAACCGGCGTCAAATCGCCTGGTTTTGTAGAGAAGTTTCATATTATTGATATATTCGTCTACATCGCATCGGGTTTGTCGTTTTTTGCAATTGGCCTGCGGGTAAATTTGTCTCGGCTCAAAAACTATGTAAGCTTGTATTTTCCACTTGCTGCGGTAAAATTTATTTTAACGCCGGCGGTGGCACTTTTGATTATCTGGCTTTTGGCGCTGACCGGACGAAATTTGACCGGCTTGGTTCAAAAGGTGATAATTGTTCTATCGGTTACACCAAGTGCTGTTCTTATGGTAACGATGAGCAATGTTTTTAATTTAGACGGTCCGTTAGCCAGCGCATTATGGGTAGCCACTATGGCAATCTTTGCTGTAATTGTTGTGCCTGTGTTATTTTTTGTCCTTGTTTGAAGAGGGTTTGGCAATGGATTATGTAGTGGTAATGGCAGGAGGCACTGGAAAAAGATTATGGCCGCTCAGCCGTGAAAAACGTCCGAAGCAGGTTCTCAAACTGTTTGACGGCCAAACACTTCTTCGCCGTTGTTTCCAGCGTCTCTGTCCGGTATTTGATACAAGAAACATAATCGTTCTCACCAACGCCGGCTATGCCGACCTCGTTCGTGAAAACCTTCCCGAGTTGCCATTCAATAATGTCATCGCCGAGCCGGCTGTGCGTGATACCGCCGGCGCCATCGGGCTTGCAGCAACCGTTCTGACCAAGGCAGACACCGAAGCCACAATGGCCGTCGTAACCGCTGACCAGTTGATTGAGCCAGCCGAGACACTGCAGCAGGTGCTCGAAGACGCCCTTGTCTTTGTGAATGAAAATCCGGACGATTTAATTACTTTCGGCATCAAGCCGGCGTTTGCCAGCACGCAGCTTGGCTATATAAAATGTTCCAAACCCCGACAGCATCGGAATTGTAAAAACAAGATTTATCCTGTCGAGGCATTCAAAGAAAAACCGGACGAGAAAGCCGCAAAGGAGTATCTCGAAACCGGCAGATACTTCTGGAATTCCGGTATGTTCGTCTGGAAGGCCAAAACAATTCTGGCAAATCTGGCAAAGTTCCTGCCGCAGTCAGCCGAGCCGCTGGCTAAAATTAAAGCCGACTGGGATGGCCCAAATCAGCGGCAGGCGCTGCAGGAGTGGTTTCCGAAGCTGCCGAAAATCAGCATCGATTATGCCGTTATGGAAAAGGCCGACAATGTTTACGCCATAAAGTTGGATTGTCGCTGGTCCGATATGGGCTCCTTCGCAGCACTTGCTGATATTATCAAATCCGACAGTGCCAACAACGTCATTGTCGCAGGCACAAGCCAGCTTCTCGATTGCAAAAACAACATCGTAGTTACCGAAGACGATGGCCATTTAATCGCCGCTATCGGCCTGGAAAATATGGTTGTAGTTCACAGCCCAGATGCTACACTTGTCTGTCATATCGACCAGACCCAGCGACTAAAAGAACTGCTTGAGCTGATAAAGCAAAATGCCGGGGAAAAATTTCTATAACGCGAAAACTCAATGCGATACTTGGGGATAGATTATGGTATTAAACGCACCGGCTTGGCAATCTGCGACCCTGCCGAGACCATTGCTTCGCCGCTTACCGTAATCGAGGGTCAGAAGGAACTGCTGGAAAAAATAGCGGATATAGTTAAGACCGAAAACGTCGAGGCCGTTGTGCTTGGCCTGCCTCTGAATATGAACGACTCGGCAGGCCCACAGGCGAAGCTGGTTTTTCAATTTGCAGAGCGGTTAAAAGCTCACCTGCATATTCCGGTACATTTTCAGGATGAGCGATTGAGCAGTTTTGCTGCCGAGGACAAGCTGGCTTCTGCTAAAATTAAGAAGAGCCGAAGAAAAAAACATATTGACGCCGTTGCCGCCGCAGAGATATTAGAGGCATTTCTTGAGGATAGGGGAATTTGAAAAATGAGGGACAGTTCCCCGATGTTGGGAACTGCCCCCATTTTTTACACGCAATACTACCAACAACTCTGAAGCCATTGTTCGGCAAGGATTTTCAAGTCGTATAAATCAGCAATTCCGTCACAGTTAAGGTCAGAGTTATTGTAGCCGCCGGCAGGGCCGACCCAGAGCCAATCATCTGCAAAGTCCGCATAGTCAAGGAAGTTCACAACGGTATCCAGGTTGTAATCGGCACATTCGCAGCAGTAATCCGGCTTGGTAAATAGCATAAACGACAGGTCGCGGCTTTCCCCTGTTTCATAATCGATGAGTTCTTCCCAGTACCAGGTATTGGGGTCATCGTAGTCAGGCCAACCCTGGACGCCATCGTCGCCGAAGGCGTGTTTATGGTTCGTCCAGCCCCAGGGATATGGATACACCTGCTCTGCGTCCCATATCGCCACGATGCCGAGCCAGTAGATGGTATTAGCATCCGGCTGGCAGAACCAATCTTCCTGCGGTATCCGAACCGAATAACGGAACACCGGCTCAATAGGCGGCATATCGGCAGCAGCCCCTGCACCTTCATCCATAGATGGTAGCGACTCGTCATAGCCGACCATTACTTCGTCATAATCATAGGCCTTGTAATCCCAGACCTTTCTGCCGGGATGGCTGTACTCGTAAATGTTGCACGGGTCGTCAACGGGTACGTCAGTCCAGACTGATATCAAGAAGTAATCCGGCGGTATCGGATGTTCTACAATTGGCTCGCAGGGCGTATACACATACCCCAGGTATGAACCCCACCAGACGATGGACGAAACCGGTGTTCGTTGCCGGCAGAGCCAATCATCAGCAGCCATAGTATAAATCTCGACTTCTCCATCGTCTTCTGTTCCGGTGGAGTATATATCGGTATAACTATCCCAGTGGCGCAACCCGGTATAGAGCTGCTCCCATTTGATGTAATTCGGGTCGGTGTCAAGCTCAAAGGAAACATCGTAGCTTTCGCCTTCATACTCAAGTGGCGTCATTTCGGTGGATATAGGGTCTATCACGATACCTGGCATAGGGTTACCTTCCACATAGAACGTTACGGCGTCATCCATCCAGTGCCACGGTCGGGTCTTCCAACCCCATCCGTATTCGTAGGGGCTATCATAGACAGCCGCTATACTGAGCCAGTAGATGTCGTCCTGAGTCATTTCATTGAAATCATCTTGCCAGAATACTTCATTGGGTTCCAAATCAACATAGTACTGGAAGCAGGTATCGTTTGGTTTCTCGGGGAAGTAGTCATAGCCAACGTTATTGACATCCACGCGGTCGGCGGGAACCTCAATCTGCCACAATAGCATTTCTGGATAACTGAATGGAATCCCAGCACACGGGTCGGCTGGAACATTGCTCCAGAAGCCAATTTGCCAGGCAATCGGCTTTTGCTCTGGCGGCTCATTGCCGTCCCAGTATAAATATGAACCCCACCAGTGAATCGAGGTTACCGGCATCGAGCCAATACATCTGAAGTCATCGGCAACGATTTTCCAGTAACCCGGCTCGATTGGCAATGACGGCTCATCCCAGCCGCAGTATGTTGGTACTTTTGCCGTTGGGTCAATTTCAACAGGTGGCTGAGACCACTTGGTATGCGGCGCCAACGGCTTGGCGTAGTTAGGCTCTTGCGAAGTTGTAATCATAAACGCCAAATCAATAGAGTTGCTTTCCATCGAATGTGTAGGTGGATATCTTAATTCATTCCACGGCCCACTGTAAGGTTCGCTGCCCATACCCCAGACCGCATCATCGTTCCAGTGGTCGAGCGATGTTTTCCAGCCAAAATGGGCATCTGGGTCGTCAGGTATGGCCTGAACGTCCAGCCAGTAGATAATCGGGTCGCACGGGTCGCCCTGCTGGATAAAGGTGTTACTCCAATCCAGTTGGAAAGTGTACTGCCAGCAGGTCCAGTCGGCAGGGAAAATGTACCCGTCCGGCGGGTTTAACCATCCTTCCTCAATGTTCCCTGCGTATATTTCAGCGGTAAACTCGCCGGGCTGAAATGTTTCCATCCACAACAATTCGCCGGGCATACTGTACGGTTCTACTCCACCGGCAGGAATATCCTCGTGAATACTCAGCGTAAACGTTACACCCTCAGGCCATTCTCCCCAGGGGATATAGTCATTGAGCCAGGAACCCCAAATAGCAATCTCTGTGATGGGCCCTGTAACGCTGCACTCGAAATCATCGGCCAGTATGTAGGGAGCTGTTGCATTTACGTCAATACCGGTTTCGCTCAAATCCGGCTGTTGGAGCCATTTCGGCTCGTTCGGTTCCTCGGTTGTAATCACAAACGAAAAATCCAACGATTTATCCGATATGATAGGGTCGCGCAGCTCAATCCATTCCAATGTCTCTGGATTACGCCAAACCGCATCGTCATTCCAATGGTCTAAGCTTGTTTTCCAGCCGGCTTCACCATCCAAAGCGTCAATTGCAATACTCAGCCAGTAAATGGCACCTTCCTCTTGAATAAATGGATTGAGGATATTGTCAATGTTGATTTGAAAGTACTGCTGGTGGTCTGACCGATTCCACTGGTCGGCGTAAGGGTCATACCAGCCCTGGTTGCCGCTGCCGTACTGGCGATATGTGAATTCGCCATTGGAAGCATCGAACCACCGGTCCCACAGCAGTTCATTTGGTTCCGACCAGCCGTGAGGACCATTAGGATTATCCGAGAAAATCCTCACGTGCACAGAGGGAATGTAGCCCTCTGCGTCATATTGCCAGGAGAGCCAGAAGTGGATGTCACTGACCGGGCCGGTCTCGGTACACATCCAGTCGTCTGCCAATTCCAGCGGACACGGTTCGCCCATAAAGTAAGAGCGAAACGCTACGTCCCAGCCGCAGGGGTCAGGCAACTGTGGGTAGTGCATCTTGTGCCCGTCGCCCTCGTTCCAGTCCGCCAGCGTTGTACCGGTAACAAACAGCACACAAAAACTTATCAAAATTAGCTTTTTCATAATTAGTCCTCCTGAATAGTATTGCTGAATAAGTGTATCAAACCAATCCTTATATGATGTTCCATAAGCAAACTCTCCTGAAATCTTGAAATAGAACGTGTTTTTTGAAGAAATTCTTGCTTTTTGAACGGTGGCAAATCCAGAATAAGCAAAAAGGCATTATCCACTCCTCACAAAAAGCCCAATACTCCAGTATCGCTTTCTACCCGCTTATCGAATTAAAGTCAAGAAAATTATTGGACGATACGTTTTTTTGTATGTTATCGAAGCGTAAATTCGACAAGTTCCTTTGTATCGAGCAGTTGCGCTCAGTGATTTTCCCTATTTTTGTAAGTTTTTTGAGGGTCGTAGGTTTTTTCTGCGATAAACTTAAGTTCTTTGCTGTTGTCCTTTTTCAATGCACGGTAGAAGCAGGATTGATAGCCGACGTGGCACTGGCCAGCGTCAACAATTACCTTGAGCAGTAGGCAGTCCTGGTCGCAGTCAACGAGTATCTGCTCGACTTTTTGGACGTGTCCGCTTTCTTCGCCTTTTTTCCATAATTTCCGCCGTGTCCTGCTAAAGTATGTGGCGTAACCGGTCTGAATTGTCAAATCAAGAGCTGCTTGGTTCATATAGGCGACCATCAGAACCTGGCCGGTTTTTGCGTCCTGAGCTATAACAGGTATCAGGCCATTGTCGTCGAATTTCGGAGTAAATTCCAAACTTTCTTCAATAGGTTTTGTTGCCACTTGTTACTCCATTTATTGAAAAGTGTCTAAAGTTTGGAGTTCCTAAAGTTTCCGCCTGCGGCGGATTAGTTCACTTTAGCTCACTTTTAACTTTTAAACTATCAATTTACCCGTTATTATCTGTAAAAACAAGTTTTTTTAAGCAAAGTTGGTTCAATGGCAAAAACAAAAGGCAAAAAAAGCAAATATGTATTTTTGTTTTTGCGTATCGCTTTTGTTACTGCCGGGATTATCGGAGCGATAGTTTGGGGCAGCCAGGAACAAAGATGGCGAAAGTTAACAGAAATCAATGCCCTGATTTTCATAGCTACCCTCGGCATTTTTGTTGTCAGCCAGATAATTGTGGGATTTCGCTGGTGGATATTACTGAGGGCTCAATCGATATTCATAGGATTTTGGGCAGCGGTAAGACTGCATTTCCTGGGGCTTTTTTACAATAATTGTATGCCAGGTTCTGTAGGCGGAGATTTGGTTCGGGCCTGGTATGTTACAAGGCATACAGACAGAAAGTTTGAAGCGGCTTTGAGTGTTTTTGTTGACAGAGTCGTCGGGCTGTTAAGTACACTGGTAATAGCAGCTTTTTTCTACTTGCTTTTTTTGCAAGGGCAGAGTGATATAACTGCGACTGAAAAAAAAAGCGGTTTTCTTCGGTCCGTGGGCGAATATAAAGGGATTATTTTCTGGTTTTTTGTAGCTTTATTAATCATTCTTCTCGGATTTGCTCTTTACAAGCCAACTCGAATGATATTGGCGAAAGTATGGTCGTTTATCTGTGCGCATAGTCTGAGGGCAATTTGGAAATTCAAAGATTCTGCCATTCTTTACTGCAGCAAACCTCTGACGATACTCGTAGTATTTGGGTTGACTTTTTTTCTGCAGATTATGGTGATTACCGGTTTTTGGGTTCTTGGGAGAAGCCTTGGGATTACCGCCAGCATCAAGTATTACTATGCATTTTTCACGCTGACGTGGGTATTGGGGGCCATACCCATCAGTATCGGCGGCGCCGTAGTGGTGGAAGGAATGCTTATGGTTCTGTTTATTAATATTGCCAACGTTGCGGAGGGTTCGGCGTATGCGCTGGCGTTGTGCCAGCGGGCCGTATGGATACTTGCCTCTTTGCCGGGGGCGGTTATACATCTGCTCGGGGCGCATTTGCCAAAAGACTTTTTTGTTGACTATAGCAAGTCCACAAATTAACCTACCGTGTTGTGGGCAAAGAGTATCGAGAATCAAGATGAGCATTACCGGACGTTTTAAGAGCTACTTCCTGCGTGGGCTGGCAGTATTATTGCCGACCATCGTAACAATCTGGATATTCATCTGGGGGTACAAGTTCATCCAGGATAACATCAGTATCCATATAAACCGAGGATTGGTTCAGCTGATAATGTTCATCCAGGGCGAAGGAGGTATCGGCAAAAAGGAGCTGAATGCAATTTTGGTAGAAGGGCCCGGCTCCATAGTAGGATTTCTTGTAGCGCTGATTGCGGTTTGCATAGTCGGCGCATTGTTAGCCAGTGTGGTTGGAAGAACCCTGTGGCGAATGATTGAAAAGTTCATAATGAACACGCCGTTCCTGAGACAGGTATATCCTTATATAAAACAGGTTACCGACTTTGTCTTTACTATGGATGCGCAAAAGAGCATGTTCTCAAGGGTTGTTGCGGTTGAGTATCCGCGGAATGGTATATGGTCGCTGGGTATGGTTACCGGCACCGGTCTTAAGAAAGTTGCGCAAAATGTGGAAAAGGAATTTCTTACCATTCTTATCCCGACTTCGCCAACGCCATTTACCGGCTTCGTTATAATGGTACCTAAAGAACAGACGATAGAGTTGGATATGACTATAGAAGAGGCGTTGAGATTTACAATCAGTGCCGGGGTCATAGCGCCGCAAGCTAATATGAGTGTTGAATCTTTGCCACGTGGCAATTCGGAAGATAAAAAAGGGTAAAATAGATTTTGGTAGCAAGTAGTTAAGGAGAACAGTTTTGCTTTTTACTATTAGCGGTAAGCATATCGAGATAACTGAGGCCATTAAAAGGTACGCAGAGCAAAAAAGCTCAAAGCTTCCTAAGTACTATAATAGTATTAATCAAGTTGAGGTGGTTATCGACAACAGCCATGCTGGTAATATAATCGTAGAGATAATTGCAAGGGCTGAACATAGTAAGGTTTTCATTGTTACCGAAACCTGCAAAGATGCCTACAAGTGTATTGACATGGCCGTCCATAAACTCGAAAGACAGCTCAGGAGAAAAAAGGACAGGGAACGGAATAGCAAGCACACGGGCAATGCAAAGTTGGCGTAGCGAATGTTTTTGAAGTGACGGCGTTTTGCGATTGTGTTCTGGATGGATATGCCAGCCGAGATAATAATTTTTGGGAGACAGAATGAAACTGGCAGATTTTGTTTGTTTTGAGGCGATAATTCCTGAGCTAAAAGCTGACGACCGTGATGGTGCAATAGCTGAGCTTGTTTCGGCGCTTACTCAAGCCGGCCGGCTCGGAAATGCAGTAAGTCGGGAGATTATCAGGGCGGTGATTCAAAGAGAAAAAGAGGCAAGCACCGGTATAGGCAAGGGCGTTGCCGTTCCTCATGTAAAGCACAAGAAGGTTAAGGATGTAATTGCTGCGGTTGGACGAAGCAGCGCAGGTATTGACTTTTCTTCTTTGGACAAGCAGCCGGTTTATTCGGTGATACTTTTAATTAGCCCTGCGGACGACCCCGACAAGCACTTGCAGGCGATGGAGAATGTGTTCAAGCATTTACAGCAGGAAAAGTTCCGCAAGTTTCTTAGACAATCACAAACGGTCGAGCAAATTGAAGACCTCATCAGAGAAGCCGACGAAAATCCGTCTTTGTGATAACATAAATTTATGGATATGAAGTTGGTGTAAAAATGCACGCAGGAGAAGATACATTGGAGCGGACGGTTTGCGAAATAGAGCTTGAGATAAAAAACGCAGACGGACTTCATATGCGTCCTGCGATGCAATTTGTTGATGTTGCAAATCAGTTTGACTGCGATATTACCGTCAGCAATGTGGAAAATGATGTGGACGGCAAGAGTATTATGCAGATGAGTATGCTTGCCGCAACTTGTGGCACTAAGCTAAAAGTTAAAGCTGAGGGTACGGATGCCAAACAAGCCGTTGATGCTTTGCGAGAGCTTGTTGAAGAAAAGCACTTCAATGAACCAATGCCAAATAATTGATTACTGTTAACGCAATACGATACCTGTCTGCCGGCAGGCAAGGTACGAGATTATGGAAATAAAAAGAGGAATAGCTGTTTCCCCTGGCATTGCTATTGCCAAGTCGCTGATTATTGATTCCGAGGATTATCGAATTCCACGGCGTTCAATAGATGCTTCGCAGCGAACAAGGGAGATTCAACGCGTGAGAAACGCTTTTAAGAGTGCAATCGATGAATTAACTCAGCTTGAGACAGCCAGTGACCAAATCCAGGAAAGTAAGATAAAGGATATTTTTGCTGTTCATTTACGTTTTCTCCACGACAGGAGTCTGCGAAAAAAAATAACGGATTTGGTACGGTTAGATTTGGTAACGGCAGAATACGCAGTTTCGGCGATACTTAGAGAAATTGCGTCAAACTTTACTAAGGCCAAAGATACCTATATCAGCGAGCGAGCGGCGGATATTTACGACATTGAAAGGCGGCTGCTCAGGCAGCTTCTCGGCAAAAAGCGAGAAGATGTCGAACACCTGACCGAGGAGGTCGCAATCGTTGCTCGAGAGCTGAGTCCTACCCAGACTGCGGGATTTAATAAGGATTTTGTAAAAGGACTTGCTACTGACGCCGGCGGACGAACTAGCCATACGGCTATTGTTGCAAGGTCTTTAGGTATCCCGGCAGTCGTGGCGCTCGAAGACCTCACAGAGAATATAAGCGGTGGAGATACCGTCATTATCGACGGAAATCGAGGGATTGTTGTTGTAAATCCCGACAGCCAGACAATCCGGCAGTATGAACAGTATTCGCAGGAATTTTTAGCCCTTGAGCATAAACTCGATGCGATAAAAGAAAAGCCGGCGGTAACTCGTGATGGCGTGAAAATTACATTGTTAGGTAATATTGAGTTTCCGGATGAGGCCGAACAGGTTCTGCAGAAGGGCGGGGATGGTATAGGGTTGTATCGAACAGAGTTTTTGTATCTTAACAGCGAGAGTGAACCTACCGAGCAGGAGCATTATCAGGCCTACGCTGAAACGGTCAGTGTTTTTAAGCATCGGCCCGTGATAATAAGAACGGTGGACCTCGGGGCGGATAAATATACTCAAAGCAGACGTTTTGCACCGGAGCCGAATCCGTTTCTGGGATTGAGGTCTATCAGGTTTTGCCTGCAGAACCTGATGATGTTCAAGACGCAACTGCACGCAATTTTACGGGCCTCGGTACTCGGCGAAGTTAAGATAATGTTTCCCTTAATCACGAATATCCAGGAAATGATGCAGGCAAAGATGATTCTGCGTGATGTTATGGAAGACCTTGATGAAGAATCTGTTGACTATAATAAAAACATCCAGGTAGGTATTATGATTGAAACCCCGTCTGCGGCTCTGACTGCTTTTACTCTGGCAAGAGACGCCGATTTTTTCAGCATCGGAACAAACGACCTTACCCAGTACACGCTGGCAGTTGACAGGGGCAATGAACTGGTGTCCACGTTATACTCGACGGTGGACCCAGCAGTGCTGCGACTCATCAGAACGGTTATCCAGGATGCGCACAAAGCGCAAATCGACATTAGTATCTGTGGTGAAATAGCCTCTGAACCGGAACATATTATGTTAATGCTGGGAATGGGAGTCAGAACACTGTCGCTTGCTCCGCCGATGATACCGGAAATAAAGCAGATTATTCGTTCTGTTACCATCGAGGACTGCAATGATGTGGCGAGAAAAATACTCACTATGAACTCTGAAAGGCAGATTTCAAGCTATCTTCGCGACGCCACGAGAAAGATTTTACCTGAAACTTTTTAGTAACCCAAACTGTCTTATGTTATCGGCTTCGAATGGTACATTGGTTTTGGTTAAATTCAGGATACGGGGCAATCTACGGTTCTTATCACACGCAGAAACTGTCAGGGTCTTTCAGCGTGCCTGTGCCAGAGCGGATATAAAAACTGCGTATAGCCAGGGTTTTAATCCTCGTATGAGGGTATCACTGCCATTGCCGAGAAGCGTTGGAGTCGAAGCAGATGATGACTTGCTCTGTCTTCGAGTGCAAGATATGCGATATACGACACACGATATACGAGATAAACTTGCCGGGCAGTTGCCCGATGGCTGTGAGTTGCTTACGGTATCAATGGCCGGGCACAAAAAACCGAATGCTGTTTCAGCTACGTATATGTTGGTGATACAGCCGGAATATCTCGATGACAACTTAAAGGCCAGGATTGACAATTTGTTAGCGAGTGAAACTCTTAATTTGGAACGGAGAATAAACGCCGGAGGTAATACCCGCAGTATCGATGTAAGGGGGTTTTTGAAGTCGATTGAACTTGATGATGGAAGAATAACTGTTGAATGTAACATTAGCTCGGCTGGTTCAATACGAGTCGATGAGATTTTGAACTTGCTGGAACTGGATATGGAGAAATTAGCGGCACCAATTAGGCGGACAAACATAAAATGGACTGCAAAACGGAAATAGACTGATGGCAAGAGAAATGCTTATAAATGTGGCTGAGAGCGAAGAGTGTAGGGTAGCGGTAGTTGAAGACGGTTCGCTCGAAGAACTGTACGTGGAGAGAGCGAGTTTGAGCAGCCACGTTGGTAAT
>QNBZ01000004.1 GCA_003644295.1 Planctomycetota bacterium | reverse complement strand
TCAGTCAAGTTGAGTTTGTTACCATGCTCATACTTTTGGCAGATTTGTCTTTCATTTTTGCCACAACTGGATACCTGCTTTCGAGTTCATCAATGTTAAAATGTTTGTAGCCCATTGTGCTGCTTCCTTAATAGAGTATTATTTTGGTAAAAACACTCTATCGGAAACAGCCGCAATGGGTATTCTTTTTTACTTTCCAAAGCTTACCACTACTACTACAATAATCTGCGTTGTTGCGGAATATAGGGCAATGCTGGAGAGCAACCCAAGCACCGCAACGGCCTATACTGGATAGAGGCGGCTTAACCACCGCCTTTCCTTTTTACCTATCCAGGCAGTTAAAAGCGATAAACTCCAGCCCGCCGCTGGCGGGCTGATAAAAACAGCCAAGCGTTGTGCTTCAAATTAAAATGCGCCATACTAAACCTCAAGCAGGATTTTTGCCCTGTTTGAAATTATGGATTCTTCACAAGATGAACAATTTCCAGTTACAGGTCGTAAAAAATAAATTCGACAGGGAAACGCTGTTGAAATCCTAGCCGATATTTTTGGCTGATGTGAATTGATGAAAATGACAAATTCTAATAAATTGAAATTGAAAAGGAGAATTTCGTTATGGCTACAGATGTAAAACAAATTGGAAATTTAGTGCAGAAAAAAAGCGAATTTGTAAGGGCATTGTTTGGAGAGATTGACAAAGTAATCATTGGCCAGCGCTATATGTTAGAAAGAATGCTAATAGGGTTACTCGCAAACGGTCATATATTATTGGAAGGTGTGCCTGGTCTGGCAAAGACTATGGCGGTAACAACACTGGCAAGAGCAATTAATGCCGATTTTAGACGGATACAATTTACGCCGGATTTGCTGCCAGCCGATTTGATCGGTACCCAGATATATCGCCAGTCAGACGGTGAGTTCTACACGCGCAAAGGGCCGATATTCGCCAACATTATTTTAGCTGACGAAATTAACAGAGCGCCGGCAAAAGTACAAAGTGCATTACTCGAAGCAATGCAGGAACGGCAAGTAACAATTGGCGAAAAGACCTTCACGATTCCCGAACCTTTTTTAGTACTCGCGACTCAAAATCCGATTGAACAGGAGGGCACCTATCCTTTACCTGAAGCTCAATTGGACCGTTTTATGCTTAAAATCAAGATAGACTATCCAGACAAGGGCCAGGAACGCCAAATCCTTGATCGGATGGCGGTAACAAATAAGCAGTTTGATATTAAGTCTGTCATCAATCCTGAAGATATTGCAGAGGTAAGAAATGTCGTAGATGAAATCTATATCGATGAAAAGATTAAGGATTATATTGTTGATGTAGTCTGTGCTACAAGAGAACCTGATAAATACGGTATGGAAATGGGCAATTTCATAAGTTATGGGGCATCGCCTAGAGCTACAATCTATCTTGCAATTGCGGCAAAAGCCCATGCGTTCATCCAACAGAGGGGATATGTTACTCCACAGGACGTCAAGAGCATTGGGCCTGATGTTCTACGGCACAGGGTGATTGTCAGCTATGAAGCTGAAGCCGAAGACAAAACAAGCGAAAACATCATTAAGACTATTTTTGACAACATCGAAGTGCCATAGAACTGTAAAGAGCTGAGACGATGATACCACAGGAATTAATCAAAAAAATAAGACAAATTCAGATATATACCTCCAGGATGGTAGATGCCAGCTTTGCAGGGCAATATGAAAGTGTCTTCAAAGGCCGGGGTATGGAGTTCGACGAGGTTCGTGAGTATATACCGGGTGATGATATCCGTTCCATCGACTGGAATGTAACTGCCCGCACCGGCAGGCCATACATAAAACGCTTCGTTGAAGAACGCGAGATGACTGTTATATTTGCGGTTGACTTAAGTTCATCGGAGGATTTTGGTACGGTAAATAAAGCCAAAAATGAACTTGCCGCAGAATTTTGTGCGGTAATGGCTTTTGCAGCAGCAAAAAATAATGACAAGGTCGGCCTTCTGATTTTTTCTGATCAGATAGAGTTATATATCCCACCTAAAAAAGGTGTCAGCCATATGTTGAGGCTTGTTCGGGAACTTTTATATTTTAAGATGCCAAAAAGGAACACAGATATCCGCCAAGCTCTTGACTACCTTGCTAAAGTCATCCGTAAAAGAGCGACAATATTCTTGGTATCCGATTTTATAGAAACCGATTTCAAAAAACCTTTGGGGCTTTTGAATAAACGCAATGACGTTATTGCAGTCTCGGTACGTGACAGAGCGGAAATTGCATTACCTAACGTAGGATTAATCGAACTTGCCGACGCCGAGACAGGCCAGATTACTCTCGTCGATACGTCAAGCAGGCAATTTAGGAATAAATACAGCAGCACAAGCGCACAGCGGTTTGATAATTTAGTCAATATGCTCCGAACTATAAATGTTGATTGTATCAGTATAAGCACTGATAAGCCGTATATACAGGATTTGGTAAGGTTCTTTCACATGCGACATAGACGTCACTGATTTAAACAGGTGTAATGACAATTAAAGTTTGTGAGGTATAAATTATGGAAGAAAAACTGGATTTTTCATTGCCTGAGAAAAAACAAAAATATTCTCTTGTGCCCAAATTGACCGTCATATTGCTTTTAGTTCTGGTGATCCTGACAATAGTGAACCTTCTAAGACCTTCTTATGAGAAACCACCATCAGTGAATTCTGCCTCATCGTTCTCACAAGATAAAATCAAGGAGCTGGCCTCAAAACTTGCCAGCCGTAATCTGTATACAAGAGCAGCAAGAGTCTGGCAGGATTATCTGTCCTCTGCCAAAGTGCCTGACACTGAACGTGCAAAGGCCCTTTTTCAAGTGGGTACATTATTTGAAAAGGCAGGATTGTATGAAGAGGCAATCGAGTACTACTACCGCAGTGAAATCACAGCTAAACTGTCAGAATTAGAACAGCAAATCAACACACATATCAAAGACTGTTTTGAAAAACTTGGCAAGTTCTCGGCCCTTCGATACGAATTGATGGACAGGACGAGCTTTAAAGAATCGGAAAAGGCTGGCAGCAGGATAGTTGCCGAAATCGGTGCGGAAAAAATCACCGAGTCCGACCTTGATGCGATTATCGAAAGAACTATTGACAACCAGCTTGCTCCAATGATGGCATTTATGACAACAGAGCAACTGAACGAACAAAAGAAGAAAATTCTTGAACAGTACAAAAACCCTTCAGCAAAACAGGAATTTCTTCAATCCTGGCTATCACAGGAGGTTTTATACCGTCAGGCTTTAGAGGAAAAACTATCCGAACAGTCTGATGTCAAAGGGGTTATCGAGGATATGGTTCGAAGTATATTAAGCCAGCAGCTAATGAACAAAGAGCTTGCAGATAAAATCAACATTACTGAAACAGATCTTCAAACATATTATCAAGCAAACAAAGATAAATACATTGAACCTGCTAAAGCGAGTATAAGCCACATTCTCGTTGAGAACCAACAGCAGGCCAATGATATTATGGAACGGATTAAAAACGGTGAGGATTTTGGTGAACTGGCAAAAGAATTTTCAGTCGACCAAAACACCAAAGACAATGCTGGTATAATTGATACTGATGTAAGAAAAGGTTCTTGTATTCCGGTTATTGGCGAAAGCAGTGAGCTAAACGAGAAAATTTTTGTTACCGATGCCGGAAAAATTTTGGAAGAACCGTTCAAAACAGAAAAGGGATGGGAAATAGTCAAGGTTAGGGAAAAATATCCTGAAAGACAGAAGAGTTTTGATGAGGTTAGACAGCAGGTGATAACAGCCTTATTGAGCCAGAAACGCCAGGATGTCCAAAGGGACCTGATAGATCAAATGATGAACAAGTACAATGTGATTATACATACTTCTGCACTCAGAAGCATAAAAGAAGCTGATGCCGGCGAATCCGCTGAATCTGTAAAATGAAGAATAGTGCCGTGGGATATATGCTGGGAAAACATTATAAGAAACTGTTTTGTGTGTATGTTCTGTTTTGTTGCGGCATGCTGCTGGTATGCGCGGGCTGTGAAAAAACAACAGTGGACAAAGGGCAAACAAAAGAATTCGAGATTGACAAAGAATACCAGCGAGGCCCTCTAACGGTTCATGTACGTGTGGATAAAACAAAGGCAACTATTGCTGAGACGATACTGCTTGAGCTTGAAGCAACTGTTGAGCCTGGCTTTGAAGCTCAAATGCCAAAAGTTGATAAAGTGCTTGAGAACTTTGGAATTGTTGAGTGGGATAATCTGGGCGACAAGCTTGACGAAAATAACAATGTAGTAAGCAGATACCGGTATCGTCTCGAACCATTTTTGTCGGGTACTTTCGCAATACCGGCTTTCACATTCCAATTTACTGATGTAAATAGCCAAGAAGAAAAGACACACGAACTTACAACTGAGCCAATAAATATTGAGGTTACTTCGCTTTTGGGCGAACAGAGAGCAGAATTAAAAATAGCCGACATAGAAGGTGTTGTTAACGTACCTACTAAATCCTCTTACTGGTGGATTTGGCTGTTGATTTTAAGCGGTACCATCGCTGCTGTAATTTTCTGGTTTCATCGAAGAAGTCAACAAGGTAGGGAGCTAGTTAGGATTTTTAAACCAGCCCATGAGATTGCATATGAGCGGCTGCGTTCTTTGATTGAACAAGACTTGGTGAAAACAGGCAAAATCAAAGAGTTTTATGAACGTATAAGCGATATTTTCAGACATTATATCGAGCATCGTTTTAATCTTAAAGCCCCGGAAAGAACCACAGAAGAATTTTTGGCTGAACTCTCATCGGCTAACGTACTTGCCAAACAAGACAGGGAGCATCTTGCAGAATTTCTCCAACACTGTGACCTTGTGAAGTTTGCTAAGTATGACCCCACAACTGAACAAATTCAGAAAACCTTTGATTTGGTTAAGGACTTTATAGAAACAACTAAATCTGATGAGAAGAAAATTGATGTCACAGAAATTGAATCCGAAAAAGTAATGGAAGTAGTGAGTGCATAACATGGAACTGTATTCGCCATGGGTATTATTAGTGTTTTTAACCTTGCCGGCGATTGTCTATATGAAACGACGCAGACAAACAGAAGCGGCAGTAAAATTTCCAAGTATTAAAGACATCCTGCACTGTCCTGTATCTTTGCGCCAAAAACTCAGGCCTCTGCTGAACATAGCAAGGTTTGCTTGTATATCCTTATTAATAATAGCAATTGCTCGACCAAGGAAAGGTACGGTGCTTTCGGAGATCTCCACTGAAGGTGTGGCAATAGAGGTCGTGGCTGACCGCTCCGGCAGTATGCAGGCGGAGATGGATTATTTCGGTCAGAATCTAAACCGTTTCGATGTGGTCAAAAGAGTACTTTCTGACTTTATCGAAGGTAATAAAAAGGGCTTAACCGGCAGAAGCGGCGACCTGATAGGCCTGGTAACTTTTGCCCGTTTTGCCGATACGACCTGTCCTTTAGTGCTCAGTCATAACGTTCTGCTCGAGTTTCTGAAAAAAACAGAGATTGTAAGGCTCCGCAGTGAAGATGGTACCGCTATCGGCGATGCAATTGCCTTGGCAGCAGCTCGATTGAAAAATGCTGAAGAAGAATTGCAGCAGAGAAGGGCAAGATTTATCGAAGATAGTGAACAGGCAAACAATGAACGGGAAAGCGGCTTCAAGATTAAAAGTAAGGTTATCATCCTGCTTACTGATGGAATTAACAATGCCGGTCAGTATGACCCTATCAGAACCGCTGAATTGGCAAAGGAATGGGGGATAAAAATATATTCTATTGGTATTGGCTCCGCTCAGGCCTATACGACCATTCAGACACCTTTGGGCACATATAAAATGCCAACAGGGCAGAATCTGGATGAAGGCCTGCTCAAAACTATAGCTGAAAGAACCGGCGGGTTTTACGGTCGAGCGGATGATGCTGAAACACTTGTGAAGATCGTCAAAAAAATCAATGACTTGGAAAAGACTGAGGTCAAATCCGTCCAGTATGCCCAATACTCAGAGCATTTCGGTCAATGGACTTTAGCGGCACTATTGATATTGGCTTTGGAAATACTGGCAAGATGTACAGTATTCCGTAAGATCCCATAAAGATAATTATGAATTTAGGTAATGACAAAGCGTTGTGGTTATTATTCACAATACCAGTGGTTCTGGTACCAGCTTATATCTGGTGTTTCTGGAAGAAGGCCCAAGCGCTTAAAATACTGGCAAGCACTAACATGCTGAAAAAGATTAACGTTTCAGTGAGTCTGAAAAAGCAAATATTTAAGGCCGTCCTATTGCTTTCAGCCTTTGCGATTATTGTAATCGCGCTTACACAACCTAGATGGAACCCGCGGGCCCAAAAAATAAAACGCCTTGGTAGAGATGTCTGTATTCTGCTGGATACTTCCCGTTCGATGTTGGCAGAAGATATCAAGCCAAGCAGACTCGAGCGTTCGAAGATAGCGATAAAGGATTTAATAGAAACCCTTCAAGGTGACCGAATAGCAATTGTCACTTTTGCAGGCAATGCAGCGATAAAATGCCCCTTAACCCAGGACTATGCCTTTGTACGTATGGTATTGGATGACATATCAACTGAAAGCACAACCAGAGGAGGCACAATGATTGGCGATGCTATCAGGAAGGCCGCTGAGGATGTTTTCGACAGACAGAGCAGAGAGTACAAGGACATTATTCTCATTACAGATGGGGAAGACCACGGCAGTTTCCCCGTTCAAGCTGCTGAAAAAGCCGCTAAAGAAGGTATAAGAATTATTGCGATAGGACTTGGAGATGAAAACACAGGCTGCCGAATCCCGATTACAGGCCCTGGTGGCGAAAAAACCTTTATGAAATACAAGGGACAAGAGGTTTGGGCCAAACTTGATGCTGACACTTTGCGTAAGATAGTTTATGCGACCGATGGTGGAAAGTATTTATCGGTAGAGCCGGGGACTACCCTGGATTTAGGACAGATTTATGAAGGACTTATCACCTCGGCACAAAAACGCGAGCTGGAATCAACAACAATGATGAAATACGACGAAAGATTTCAAATCTTTCTGGCGTTAGCTTTAATACTGATAGTGTGGGAGTACTTAACAAGTGAAAATAAAAAAGCTTAAAATTATATTAACAATGATTTTACTACTTAGTCAGCTTAGCTTAGCAAGTTCTGTTGAGGATTTGGTCCAGCATGGAAATAGTCTATACAATAAAGGAAATTTCAACGATGCGTTAAAAGAATATAACCAGGCCCTTATTGACCTACCCCAGTCACTCGAGCCCAAATTCAATAAAGCTAATTGCTACTTCCATCTGGACGACCTTGCTCATGCAATAGACCTATATAATGAAGTCGCCGCTGATAGTAAAGATATGAAATTGGTTGAGAAGGCCAAGTACAATTTGGGTAACTGCTACTTTCAGCGGGGCTCCAAGCAAAAGGACTCGAATCTTCAGAAAGCTATGGAAGATATGCAAACTGCTATTGTGTGCTGGCGTAGTGCATTGGAAATCAATCCTGAAAATCAAAATGCTGCAAAAAATATAGAAGTTGCCCGATTGACTATCAAAGATATTATTGACCAGATCAATAAGCAAAAACAAGAGCAGCAACAACAGGCAGAAAAACAAAAACAGATTCAGCAGAAGCTTAAAGAACTCACCGAAAAACAAAGGGCTCTGGCCCAAAAAACACAAAAAACAAATGACCGGATTAAAGAAGGGCAAATCGGCCAACAGCAAGCCAAAAGCAGTTTCAAACAGCAGGCCCATGCTCAATCGCAACTCAAGGCCAAAACAAAACAAACACTGCAGCAAATGCTTCAACAAGATCCCAATCAGCCTTTGCAGCAACAAATACAGCAGGCTGTGGGTGAACTTGAGCAAGCCATTGGTGCTCAATCAGATGCTGAAGTACAACTAAAAGCCTCAGAGGGTAGAGATGCAAAAAAATCACAGGACAAGGCAGTTGAGCATCTCGAAAAGGCCTTAAAAGAGCTATCTGGTGGAAATCAAAATCAGGAGCAAAAGCAGCAGGAACGGCAGGAACAATCACAACAGGGTCAAGACCATAATGAAGCTCAACAGCAACAGCAAGAACAACGGGCTGCCCCAGTGACCGATGCCACTGTACAGGAAATATTAGACAAGGAACAGCAAGAAAAAAGACAAAGGCAAGTCCTCCAACGAGGCAGTTATCAGAAGGTTGAAAAAGACTGGTAATATGAATTCTCTTACGAAAAGTATTTTTATGCTCTTACCTTTTTTGGTATTCCTGACAGGCAGTGCCAAAGCGGCTGTGAGGGTCTTTGCTCAAGTTGATGCTTCAAAAGCTATTTATGTCGGCGAAAGTTTCGGTTACCATATAATTATAGATGGGGATAACAAAGCAGGTCAGGTCGATCTTACACCTTTAGCCCAATATAATCCGCAAAGTGCAGGCAATAGAGATGTTTCACAGACATCGATAAGTATAATTAACGGCAGAACAACTAAAAACATCACCAAACGGTATGTAATGAGTTATTCACTTGTTTCCAACCAGGCCGGGCAAGTACACCTTCCGCCTGTAACAGTAATTCTTGATGGAAAGAATTACCAAACCAATCCTGTGAAAGTTAACATACTAAAACCTGGTACAACCGACCAATTAGACCTTGAAGTTACTTTGTCAGAGCAGCGATGTTATGTTGGTCAGCCTGTGATTATGACAGTAAAATTCTATATATCAGCTGATATTGGTGATTTTCAATTCAATATACCCGCTCTTACCGGCAGCGACTTTTATATTGAAGAACCGGATATAACAAATCAGCAGGCAAAAGAGTATAACCTTGGCAATGGTATAATTGCCCACGTAAGCCAATATCGCACAGTTCATAATGGCAGAGCTTCGATATTGTTATCGTTCAGTAAGGTTTTGATTCCCAGATACTCCGGAGAAATAGTAATTCCCCCTGCTTCTGTTTCTGCTGATATTGCAGTAGGCAGAACGCTATCCCGAGACCGGTTTTTCGGCGATGATTTCTTCGACGGTTTTTTTGGGGCACAGAAAGAATACAAACGGTTCATGGTAAGTTCACAGCCTTTGAAGCTGACGGTATTGCCTCTTCCTGAAGAAGGTAGACCATCAGGATTCTATGGTTTGGTTGGCCAATATTCAATTGAAGCATCCGCGACACCGACAAAAGTTAATGTAGGTGACCCTATCACACTAACAATCAAAGTAGGTGGCGGTAAGTACTTGAAACCAGTTCAGTGGCCCGCGCTGGAGGAGGTTGCCGAACTGGCTAATAATTTTAAGATCCCATCAGAAAAAGCATCCCCGACAATTGAAAACGGCTACAAAGTCTTTACTCAAACGATACGAGCCAACAACGATAAAATCTCTGAGATTCCAGCGATCCCACTTGCTTTTTTTGATGCAAATAAGGGCAAATATGAGATTGCTAAGACAAAACCGATAAAACTCGATGTATTACCGACAAAAATACTGACTCAGGCAGACATAGAAGGCCTCGATTTTAAACCTGTTAATAAAAAAGTGGAAGCCATAAAGAAGGGGCTTTCCGCAAATTATGAAAGCCTCGATGTCCTGACAAATCAGAGTTTTTCGCCATTAGTTGCTGCTGTAAGTGCCCCATATTTGTTAATTTGGGCTGGACCTCTGGCTTTGTTAGTTGTTAGTTCACTTATTAAATTATTCACATATACAACCCCGGAAAAAGTCGCCGACAGACGCAGAAAGACTGCTGCCGGCAAAGCTGTCAGCCAGTTAAAACAGATTGCCTCTTATTCCGCTAAGCAGCGGAACGAACTACTTGCCTCGACGATGAAACAATATATTGGTGACCGTTTTGACAAAATCGCAGGTTCTCTTACTTCTAATGATTGCTTTGATGTTATCATTTCACAAGCGGACGACAAACAAAGCGCTGAAGAATACAAGGAAATCATAGCAAACTGTGAAGCTGCCCGGTATGCCTCTGCAGAACAAGTTTGTGAATCTTCAAAAATAGAAAAGGCTATAGAGCTTATTAAAACTATAGAAAAGAAGTCAAGAAAATGACGACCACTAAAAAGTTATTAATATTCTGCTTATTTTTATTAGTTACTGCAGTTCCTGTAAAGGCTAAGCTTCCAAGGGAAGAAATGCATAAATTATATAACCAGGCAAACGATGCCTTCAGGCAGGCCAATTCTACAAAGGATTCGGAGCAGGCTGAAAGACTATACGAAAAAGCAATACTTAATTTCGAAAAAATTTTAGAAGAAGGACATATCAAAAATGCCAAGCTATATTACAACCTTGCAAATGCTTATCTTCTGACAGGCCGGCTTGGCAAAGCTATTTTAAATTATCGCAAAGCTGCAAAAATAGATGACTCCGACGAAAATATTCAAAAAAATCTGGCTTTCGCTCGCAGCAAAAGAGTAGATAAAATTGCCATAAAAACAGAAAAGCGTATTCTGCATACACTTTTCTTCTGGCACTATGATTTCTCACTTAAAACTAAGTTCATTCTTACATGTATTTTTTTTGGAGTCGTTTGTTTATGTATATCAGCTATAATATGGTTTGGTAGAAATAACGCGCTTACTGTATCTGCAATAATCTGTGGAATTTTGATGTTTTGCTTTTTGGGATCAGTTGTTATCGAATACAAAATACAGGGAAGTCAGGTTAGCGGAGTAATAATAGCCAAGGAGGTTATCGCTCGTCAGGGTGACGGAGATAATTATCCACCCAGTTTTAAAGAGTCTCTTCATGAAGGCACAGAATTTGATTTACTTGAAAATCGACTAGGTTGGCTTCATATAAAACTTTCTGATAATAGTGACGGCTGGATTCCTGAGAATTCTGCCGAACTGATTTAAATAAGGAATAGCATAGAAGATTGTTTAATATCAAAGGGAAAAAGCATGATAAGCATAATATTACCTATGAAGCAGAAAATCCCTATCACGCGAAAAAAGTGAAGGATACCAATAAGACAGAATTGAAAGGAAAGGATACCAGACTTCTCACTCAGGATAATGCCGAAGAATTTTCTGTGAAGCATAAAGGGTGGATTTACCAAATCCCGGACTATAAGGCTGGTAATATGACCAAAAACTTTCTGAATTACTGGAAGTTGAACCAGAGCTTGGAGGGTGTAAAATAAACTGTGTAAATGGTCATAGGTATGTTAAACTTTTTTATGAAATGGACTTACTATGACCAAAAAATAGGACGAAAAATATCCGACTACCAGCAAAATGTGGCGACGGCACTGGCAAAATGTTATACCATTCTTTCTTTGACTATCCAGCCGACGTTCGCAAGGTTATCTATACGACAAATGTCATTGAAGCAATCAACCGTTCGCTGCGAAAGGTTATGATATAGGTTTTAGTGCGGTCGAGGGTGCTTGTAAGCACGTGATTGGTAAAGGATTGGAACAATACGGGATAATATTGGCTCGTCAGAGACATTTGGCTTGCGGGTTAGCTGGCTGAATAAAAGATGGGATAAGCTATGGTCACAAAAGCCACTGGCAGCTTGAAAATCCACCTACAAACTTGACGGACACCTCTGTTTATGCTATTTGTTGAAAATAACTTGACCTTTGCCGAGGTGAAACGTAAAATCGTATGGATTGCACAGCACACAGCACAATGCCGGGATGTGTAGTCCGCACAGGCAGTGGATGATTGGAAGTATGTTCCCGCTGGACTTTATTCCGCACCACGATGCGGGGCGGGAACGGGAACCCCTACGAAAGCAGGGGGAAAGGAGCTTGTTTTGAGTACACTTACAAAGATTTTAATAATTTTGCTGACAGTATCATCGATTTTTCTTTGTGGTGTTGTGGTAACTTATGTCGGCAATGCTGATAATTACAGGCAAAAATACAATAGCATCAGAAACGAAAGAGACAGTCTGGATAAAAAAGTTGACGCTCTTACCAAACAGATAAATAAAAATATAAGCGAAAAACAACAAGTAGAAGACAAATTAAACGAGAAAATCGCCTCACTCAAAGCAAAGACCGCGGAATTAGAGAGCAAACTCGAAGACGCCGAAAGAGAAAAGGCGATTCTTCTTCAGAAAGTTGACAGTTGGACAAGTATAACCAGGGATTTCTATGAGACTAACGACAAACAGGGTCAGTTATTAAAAAATACTCTTGCTGAGTTAAACAAAGTCCAGGCCGAACAAATCAAGCAGAAAAAGGAGCTTGATGAAACCACAACCGCTCTTGTTGAGAAGATGGCCATAATAGAAACGCTGGAGTCCAAAACGAAGCGTCTGCTTGAGGAAAAGTCTGAATTGCAAAGCAGACTGGACAAGATGCTGCGGCCGTTTGGCAAAGCCACTGCAGAAACTGCTCCGGTTACACCTCCAATAGATACAGTAAGGCCGGCCGCAACTGAAACCAAGGGAATTGGCCTGCAGGGGTTGGTAACGGAGGTGGACTTGAAGAACTCTTTGGCCGGTATATCTCTCGGCGCAGCCGACGGAGTCAAAGAAGGAATGAGGTTCCATGTCTCCCGTGGCGATGAGTTTCTTTGTGATATTCTCATTATAGACGTTGATTCTAAAAAGTCTGTTGGCGTGCTGGAGCTTGTGCAGCAGAACCCGCAAATTGGCGATAATGTGGCTACTAATTTGTAAATGGCAATAATCAATAATCAATTGTTATGAGGTTGAGATATGAGTCCTGAGGGGCAGAAGCGCATCGGAAAAGCGTTGGCGTTTAATAACCTTTATACAGTTATTCTGGCGTTGGCATTTGGTGTGGTATTGGCCACTGCGGCGCTTGTCGCATATAAATGCTACTTTCAGTACGGAACAATCTTTAAAATACCACAATAGATAGCGGATAACGAATAGGGAAAACTATACGCTGTACCCTGTACGCTGATTAGAAGGGAATCGATGATGCTACTGGACACAATTTTGGGCTGGTTCAGTATGGATATGGGCATCGACTTGGGAACGTGCACCACCCTGGTTTGCGTTCGCGACAAGGGGATTGTCCTCAACGAACCCTCTGTGGTTGCTGTCCGTAAGGGGACCAATACTGTTCTCAACAATGGTGAAGCAGTTGGTCTGGTTGCGCGTGAAATGCTTGGTAAAACACCCGGCTCGATTAGCGCAATAAGGCCATTAAAAGACGGCGTAATCAGCGACTTCGAAATCACCGAGGCGATGTTGAGTTACTTCATAAGAAAGGTGCATGACAGGGGTGGACTTGTTCGGCCACGGGTAGTAATTGCCGTGCCGAGCGGGATAACCGCAGTCGAGCGAAGGGCGGTCATTGACAGTGCCGAGCGTGCCGGAGCACGCAGGGTTTATCTTGTTGATGAGCCGATGGCGGCTGGAATCGGCTCCGGTTTGCCGATTACGGACCCTACTGCCTCGATGATTGTCGATATTGGGGGTGGAACTACAGAAGTGGCTATATTAAGTTTAGCCGACATTGCTACCTGTGAGTCAATTCGTATCGGCGGCGACGATATGGATGAAGCGGTGATTAATCATCTCAAGAAAACTTACAACTTGCTCGTCGGCGAAGCAAGAGCGGAAAAAGTCAAGATACAAATCGGCTCTGCAACTGCAATGGACGAGGAATTAACAATGGAAATAGCCGGCAGAGATACCATTTCGGGACTGCCAAGGAAAATTGTTATAACAAGCGAGGAAATTCGCGAAGCACTCCGCGAACCAATCTCTGCAATTATAGATGCAGTTACCAGAACACTGGAAAAAGCTGAGCCGGAACTGGCTGCCGATTTAATCGACAACGGTGTGCATATCTGCGGCGGTGGCTCACTGCTGAGAGGAATGGATACTGTATTGGCAAATGCGACCGGATTAAAGGTCGAAAGAGTCGATGACCCGTTAAGCTCCGTAGCCCGTGGGACAAGCGTATATTTGGAAAACCTCGAACTCTGGAAGGATACGATGGACCACAATGAATACGGATGGCAATGATGTTCTGCCTGATACGACATACACAACACGACATAGGATAATGGCAAGGAAGCGAATCAAAGTTTCCAGACGAATGCTGTTTGCCTGGTTTATATTAGGCGGCTTTATTTTACTTTTCACCCCACAGAGCGTAACGAACAAGTTTCAGTTTGCTTTTGCAAATATTTTTCGATGGCCTTTAAGTATTGGAAGGGGCATTTCACTCTCTGTGAGTATGCGGCCCGCCACAGGCGGGCTTACGAACCCTCTTGGCACCAGAGAGAATCAATACCAGAACCATATTGCCAACCTTCAAGAACAGTTGCGTCAGGAACACCGAAAGCTCGAAGAGCTTTCTGGCCTGCGCAGCAGATTTGCTTTTGAAGGAGCGGCTTTTGTGCTCGCTGATATTAGCAGAACCGTTACAGACGGCTCGCACGCCGAGCTTTTCATCAACCGTGGCGAAAATGACGGGTTAGCCAAAGGCCAGTTTGTTATGGCTGATAACAGCATTATTGGGACTATATCAGACATCTCGCCCAGAATGGCAAAGGTCAGATTGATTACGGATTCGGACTCTAAAATAGAAGTGAAGATAGCCGGAGCCAACCGGCTGATGGAAGGCATTGGCAACAACTCGGCTAAAATTCGTCAGTTGCTTCGAAAGAAGCACAAAGTCAAAATTGGTGATAACGTTTTCGCCATAAAGAAACCGGGATTGCTGGATGCCCCGATGATTACAGCAAAAGTGGCCCGCTGCGAAAGGGACGATGAAAATCCGTTGGGCTGGGATATAACGGTTGAACCCGCCTGTGAAATAGAAACGATAAAAGATGTCGCAGTAATTGTGATGAATCCACAAAAGTAGCTGGGGATGTTCGAATGCACTGGTTCAGGTTTGCGGTTTTGGTCTGTATAGTTACTGTGCTGCAGGCCGGGTTCTTGGCGAATCTGGATATCAAGCCCGATTTACTGTTGACTCTTTTAGTATTTTTTGCTGTCTATTGCAACACTACCGAGGCAATCATAACCTCCTTTGTGCTTGGTTTTGCCGCTGATATTATTGGTTATGCGATGGGGCCGCAGACAATCAGCTTTGGTTTGCTTGGTACGGCTCTGGCGTATCTTCATCGTGTAATTGCCATCCGGAAGATGTCTTATCAGGCACTTACGATATTCTTAACCTGCTTTTTGGCTGGCATTGTAGTGCATTTTTTAACCTTTCTAAAAGGCCGTCCAACTTGTTCTGATATGTATGCCGTTCTTTTTTGGACATCGCTGTGTTCGGCCATAGTGGGGCCGTTTTTGTTTTCACCTTATGCCTGGTTGATGCGTATGAAAATAAACAGATTCTGCTAACACTAATATGTACGACAAGCGAATCAAGATTTTTGTTATCCTCGTGGCGGCTTTTTTTCTGATTTGTCTGCTGCGACTGATACAAATGCAGTTGCTGTCCGGCTCTTCTGTCCAGGGTAATATCGCAGAACTAAAACGCCAAAGGGGCGTGGCACGGCAGCTTAAAACCGTCAGAGGTAAAATTCTGGATAGAAACGGCAGAGTGTTGGCCGTCGATGAGCCGCAATTTCAACTGTGCATAAATTACACACTTGGCTGCTTTTTAGACGAGCGTGTTCAAAACGCAAAGTTACTGAGAGCATCCGGGAAACAAAATGCGGAGCGGGCAACATCAAAAGTACGGAAGGAAATTGAAGACCGGCTTGAGGATTTGCAGCAGATAATCAACAAGTGTGCGCTCTTTGGTCCTGAAGGCGAAGATATTGAAAACAAAATCAGAAGAATAAACGATAAAATATGGAACTTACGCACCTATTTGACACGGAAGCGAGCCGGGCTGTCAATTGCAGATTTTAAAAAGAAATTTCCAAATCCGAATGACCGGCTTATACACATCAGCAGGACTGATATTGTGGAGATGCATAAAAGTTATCCACTGCTGGAGTTGAAAACTGATGACGATATTTTCACCGCTCAGCTGGAATTTGCGGACGTCAACGGCATCAGTATCCTGCCGAAAGCCAGAAGATTTTATCCTTACAGCTCGGTTGCAGCCCAGACAATCGGCTGGGTCGGGCAGGCACAACCAGACGATAAAAAGCTCTTTGAGAACGACGAATTATCAAGTTATCTGGAAGGAGAGCTTTGTGGACGGGATGATGGAGTTGAATATGTCTGTGAGCCAATCCTGCGCGGCAGACGAGGCGAAGTTTTTTACGACATAGACGGCAAACGAGTAGAGCGAGCCGTGGCTGAATTCGGCAGGGACGTTAAACTGACGCTGGATATAGAGCTTCAAAAAAAAATAGAAAATTATCTGACTAACTGCGAGTTTAATCCAAATTGCGAAAAGCCAACAGCGGCGGTTGTCATTGACGTTGCAACAGGACAAATCCTGGCGTTGGTATCATTGCCGGTTTTCGATTTGAACCGTATCAGGTACAATTACGGTGATATTGTAAGCGATGCTAATGAGCCGCTGCGAAATCGAGCGATAAATAAACAGTACCCGCCCGGCTCGGTTGTAAAGCCAATGATTCTTATTGCAGGTCTTGAGTCGGGCAAAATTACTCCCGATGAGATTATCAGTTGCCCTGCCGAAAAAGCCCCAAAGGGCTGGCCAAACTGTTGGCTGTACAACAGATACCACCTCGGCCACGATGATAAATGGGAGTACGATGGCGGTAATAACGCTCGTAACGCCATCAAGGGCAGTTGCAATATCTATTTCTCCCGCCTTGCTGATAGAATTGAACCTTCGGTTTTACAGCAATGGCTACTGAGGTTTGGCTATGGCAAAAAAATCCCGCTCTCGGCCACAATCACCACATCAGGACACGAGCCACGTGAATTAAGACAGGCGCCGGGGAAAATATCATCAGGCAAATTCAAAGATGTAATTGCACCGCAGGACAGAAGATGGTTCGGCATAGGCCAGGGTGATTTTCGCACTACACCATTACAGGTGGCGAACGCAATGGCCGTCATTGCCCGTGGCGGATTATATAAATCACCCCAGCTTTTTGTGGTGGATGACCCCAACAACTCAAAATTCAAAATTCAAAATTCAAAATTCAGTTCGATTACCCTTAACATTTCTCCACAAACTCTGGATATTGTTCGCGATGGTATGAGCGCTGTTGTCAACGAGGAAGGCGGAACGGCTTACGAACAATTTGCTTACGCCGGCTTTGCCGAGCGGGACGTAAAAGTTTACGGCAAGACCGGCTCAACGGAAAAACCGGCAAACGCATGGTTTGCAGGTTTCGCTGAAGACAACAAAGGCCACAGTATATCAATCGCTGTTGTTGTCGAGGGTGGCCGGCACGGCTCAAGCGACGCAGCGCCATTGGCCCGTAACATCATCGGCTTCTGCATCGAAGACGGGTATGTAGGCCAATCAATTGACTACTGACTATTTTCCGCCTGCGAGACGTTCGAGATAGTTAAGGGTTTTTTCAAGTATCTTGGCAGCCACCGGAGCAGCTACAGTTCCGCCGGTGTAGCCCTTGCCGAGTTCTACGTTCGGCTTGCGGATTGAAACCAGAACCACAACAGCCGGCTCATCAGCAGGGGCGCCTGCTATAAAGGATGCGATGTAATCGTTGTCGGAATAACCCATTTTGTCGCTGCTGGCGATATTAGCGGTGCCCGTTTTACCAAATACTTGCCATCTTTTCAGTTTGGCTTTTTTACCGGTTCCCTCATTAACAACGCCTGTCAGGGCATCGCTAACAATCCAGCGTGCAACTTCGGGATGTACCACAAAGCCAACCGCCGGCGGCAACTGTTTCATCTTAATAATCTCTCCGCTGTTTCCTACCATCGCCCTGACCAGAAACGGACGAACTGAGCGACCGCCGTTGGCGAGTATGCAGAAAGCC
>QNBZ01000003.1 GCA_003644295.1 Planctomycetota bacterium | reverse complement strand
TGCAAGAGAAAAATAAGTATTTTGTAAAAAACTTTTTTACAAAATACTTGCCCTGAGCGCAGTCGAAGGGTCTCCATAGCCACAGATTACACTGATTGCACAGATTGAGCCACAAATGAACACTGATTACACAGATTTATCTGGAATCAGGTTATAATATCACTAAAATCGTTGGTATGTCTGATTACAAATATGAACAACTAACCGGCGAAATCATCAACGCAGCGTACACCGTCCACAACACTCTGGGATACGGCTTTCTGGAAAAGATTTACCACAAAGCTTTGATAATCGAACTGCGAAAACGCCACCTCTCGGTTGAGTCCGAAAAACAAATCACGGTGAAATATGATGGCCAGGTTGTCGGCAAATATGCACCGGATATTATCGCCAACAACAAAGTAATTATCGAAATTAAGGCGGTGGACAGCCACAACTCCTTTTTTGAACCTCAGTTGCTCAATTACCTCAAGGCAACAGGTATGAAAGTCGGCTTGTTAATCAACTTCGGCAGATCGGTTCAAGTCAAGAGAATGGTCCTATAGTTGCTTATAATCAGTGAAATCAGTGTAATCTGTGGCTAAAATCAGTGTAATCTGTGGCTTAGCTCTTTGCATTCATTTTTTTTCGGCTCGTTCTGTCACCTATCCCCATCATCAATGACTCGACACAGATATCCTCATCGATATCTTCCCAGTGCAGACCTGTACCGCCTCCGCTGATGGTGTAATTTTTTCGCTGTTTTTGTGTCGCATTTAGCAGAGACGGGAAATAAGCTAACGGAACGGCAAGTTTTCTGCCGTCAGCCAGTTCAATCCACATATTATCCGAATCGAAACTTACCTTCCTGGCGAGTGGTTTAATAATTAAAGTATTCATTCCAGGCCTTTTTAATCAATTCTTTATTGTTCTCAATTATTCTGCCAAGCATCGTTAATTCCGAAGATTTCATCCCATAAGATTCAGCAGCGCTGATTTCCGGCTCAAGCCAGAATTTGGCCACATTGCCGCCTTTAATAACGTGTATATGCAAAGGTTCGAGAGGGTCGCCTTCATTCGAGTAGAAGAAAAAACGATATCCTCTGTATCTAAATATCGTTGGCACTAAGCATTGCCTCCTTTGTCTGCTTCTATATAACTAGGATACAAATCTATTATAACCATAATGGCAGTGATATACAAATAATATTTCTGTTTATCTGTGGCTCGTGGCTCAACCAGTGGCTAAAATCAGTGTCCATCAGTGCAATCTGTGGCTCAATCTGTGCAATCAGTGCAATCTGTGGCTCAATCTGTGCTAATCCGTGTTTATCTGTGGCTCAATCTGTGCAATCAGTGCAATCTGTGGCTCAATCTGTGCTAATCCGTGTTTATCTGTGGCTAGTAAAAGAGGCAGGTCAAAGACCTGCCTCTTTCATAAACTAAACTACGTTCTTGGTTGCTTCTTATTTGCGACGTCTAAGCAGCAATCCACCAAGACCGAGCAGAGCGATTGTCGCTGGCTCTGGAATCTGATGAATAACCACCGCGTCCACAAGTTCTGATGTGCCAAAATCAGTTGTGTAGAGCTCGATAACCACATCATTAGGAGCCCACTCACAGTGGAACTCGATATCATCGTAGATCACATCGCCAGCGGGTATCAAACTTATTACACCAGTTAGCGAGATACCACCCCAGACACCATTTGCACCTTGCGGAAGTCCCGGGACACCATTTGCTACCGGGTCTGGATAGATCACGATACCGGGCTCAGTATCATAGGGTGGGACAACGATGCCACCAGAAATCGTGCCATCTGCAGTTCTGCAAACCAATGCCCAGTAAACCTCACCGACACCCGGACTGATGTCAGCATCGGTCCAGATATCCAGAATGGCTATCTCACTCGGCAACAGGAAAATCTCTGAATCTATCGGCTCAGGATCGCCGTCGACCGAAATCTGCAGTGTAGCGCTAGCCACTGAGGCCAAACCAAGAACTAACATTAAAATTAACATCTTCTTCATCATACTCTTCTCCTTTCAAATTCATACTGCCTCCGGAAACCACTCCTCCACACAAGGATGCTCCCTCTCGGCAGCTAATATTAACCAAATCTAATTTGTCCAGAAGTTGTAGTTAACACCATCCGGCACACAGTCCTGGTTACTGTCACAACACGGCACCTGCGCCTCCAGCTTGTTAATGTACAACCTGAAGATTGCCAAATCATTCTGGCTAACCCAGAACGGGCCCTGCTTCTGGTGGTCGAAATCTGAACACTCACCATTGGGCGGCAACTGTGCCTCCAACTTGTTGATTGATAACCTGAATAGCGCTAGGTCATTTTGACTAACCCAGAACGGGCCCTGCTTCAGGCCGTCTACATCACCACGGCATTGTCTCTTATAGCACCAGCAATCCGGCTTGCCCCAGTAAAGCCAGTTGGCATAACCCGGGTTCGTAGCCGCCATGCAATCAGTCACAATCGTGATGTTTCCGCTGCATAGGGTTACGTTCGGGTCTTCTTCGGGGTCTTCCATAACAACGCCGCCGCGAAGTTCGTTCTCGGTAACAACGTAATTGCAATCGCCGTCAACGTAGAACTTGAACAAAACGCCGCTGGTCCCCGGCTGCATACCGTAGCCCAGGTTCGGGTCGCCGGCATAATTGGCGTCCATAGTGTACAGCGAACCCATCTCAACGGTGAGATCGGCATCGCCGAGGTCGCCCGGCACATAAGGCGTGTTGTAGTCGGTAACATTACCGTCCTCAATCACGATTTGGCCCGGATAAATCCTGTAGTTCGGGTCAACCATAACCAAATCTACGATGTTAGCCGTATCGACGGTAATGTCCAGGCCGAACGCCCGAATCAGATTTGCATCCGTGGCATACGATACGGTAACTTCGTTGCCGTCCACGGTGCAGGTGATGTCAACGTTTGACACCGCCATTGCCGGCACTGCTGCGAACAGCACCATAAATAAAACAAACTTCCTCATAACGCACCTTCCTTTCTTTTCTTCTTTTTGCAGAGCTACGCACTCCGCAATATCTTGGTTTCTAAAACTTTCCCGGCAGTACGGAAACAGCCGGGCGTAACGAACTTGCTCTTTTACCCTGCTATCCTCCTTTCCCGCCGGTTGACGAAAACGTGTGCTGCCTGTTAATGGGCTCTCTGCACACTCTCTATTGGTGAAGGCCACCTATGAGAGTACCATAGGGGGGTGGTATAAATCAAGAGAAAAATATAAAAAAAGTGAAAAAAAGTGAAAAAATGAGAAAATTGTTGAATTCTCGGTTTTATTCCGTACTTTTCCATACTTTTTAGTTTTTCGCTTTCAGTTTTTCGCTTCTACGGTTATTTTGCCGTTATGTACGAATTTCTAAAGGGACGGCTCATATTTGTAAGATTATGCCTGCTGGCAGCCGCTTTGGCTCTGGTGGCCGTCGGGATAATGACCATTTACTCGGTTGGCCACCCAGCACAGCCCTGCCCTGCCGGACAGGACGGCGATTTAGGCAGTTTCTGGGAAAAGCAGGTCAAATTCGCTGTAATCGGCGTTATTGGCTTCATAGCGGTCAATCTGATTAATTATCGGCGTCTCGGGACTTTAAGCTACTGGTTCTATGCCTTCGGGCTGGTGCTGCTGGCAATCTTATTGCTGGGCAAAATCGTACATATTCCATTTGTTCCGGAGATTAACGGCACGCACAGATGGATTAAATTCACAATAAAGGGTTATGCCCTGCCTGCCCTTCAGCCATCGGAATTTTGCAAGCTGGCCTATATCCTGGCCCTGGCCTGGTACCTGCGATATCGCAGCAATTACCGCAATTTCAATACTCTTATCGGGCCTTTTGCATTGACGCTTTTGCCGATGATTCTGATTTTGCTCGAGCCGGATTTGGGCACGGTACTGTTGATGATGCCGATACTGTTCACGATGTTGTTTGTGGCCGGGGCAAAGGTCAAACATCTACTGATTATAGTGCTGATGGCTCTGCTGCTCAGTCCGCTGCTGTGGTATCAGATGAAACCATATCAAAAAATCAGAATAAGCAGCGTATTGTTGCAAAGCGGCTGGGTGCAGGAAAAAGCCGAGCAATATCCAGCCCTCGGCAAAATTCTGGTGGGAAAGAAATTCAGCAAAAAACAGTGGAGAAGCGACTGGGGCTACCATCTAATCCGTTCAAAATATGCGGT
Organism: Planctomycetota bacterium; assembly: GCA_003644295.1. Classification (GTDB taxonomy): domain Bacteria; phylum Planctomycetota; class Phycisphaerae; order Sedimentisphaerales; family Anaerobacaceae; genus B140-G9. Next base: position 14,394 of record QNBZ01000003.1, on the reverse strand, counting down.
TGCATCCGGCGGAGCGAAGGGATATGGCTTTCGGCAAGGCCCTTTTATCAAGTATAACTTTCTGCCGGAAAGGCACAACGACTTCATATTTGCAGCCATCGCCCATCAATGGGGCTTTCGGGGCTGTATGGTCATACTCGGCCTTTATGTGCTCATTATCAGCTGCGGACTGGAAATCGCAGCCAATAACACCGACCCATTCGGCAGATTACTTGCGGTCGGCGTTATCGCAATGGTTGCGGTCGAGGTCATTGTTAATGTGGGTATGGCGCTGGGACTGATGCCGATTACTGGTATGACTTTGCCGCTGGTAAGTTACGGCGGTTCGAGTCTGCTGGTCAGCGCTGTTGCCGTGGGATTATTGAACAATGTCGGGCGGTGCCGACCGTTCAGCGTAGCACGAAAAAGAATTGATTACTGATAAATGATAATTGATTATTCCACTATGAACAACGAACAATGAACTAACAATGATAAAGGGCTTCAGACAAATTGCTTCTCTTACGGCACTTAGCAGGGTCTTCGGTATGGTGCGGGACATAGCTTTCGCCCAGTTTTTCGGTGCCGGCTGGTTGATGACGGCATGGACTATGGGGTTTAAGATTCCTAACCTTGCTCGAAGACTGTTCGGCGAAGGGGCGGCCTCGGCATCATTTATTCCGGTGTACAGCGAACAGCTTCACAATAATCCGGAGCAGGCAAGACAGTTGGTCAACACGGTCGTAACCGTTTTATTCGTAATCCTTGCGGCGATAGTGCTTCTCGGCGAAGGGCTGGTCTGGGGCTACTACGGTTTCGAGACCAGAGCAGGACCTCGGCTCGGATTGGCGCTGTGTTCAATTATGCTGCCGTATATGATATTCGTTTGTATGGTGGCGATGCTTGCTGGTGTCCTGAATGTGCACAGCCGTTTTGCCGCCCCCGCGGCGGCGCCGATTGTGCTGAATATATTCATTATTGTAAGTATTTTGTTCGCTGGCTGGGTATTGAAAGTCAAACCGCAACAGCAGGTCTTTTTTGTTGCCGCTGCAGTTCTAATAGCTGGGTTTGCACAGATAGCGATTCAGATTCCTTCTTTGCGCGCAAGCGGCGTTTCCATCAGGCCTGCCTGGGAGATTCATTCCGAGGCGTTTAAGAAAATCATTATTCTGATGGGGCCTATGATACTTGGCCTTACCGTAACGCAGTTAAACACGCTTGCCGATGATGTTATTGCGCTGGTCTTTATGAACGAGCGTGGCGAGCCGTTGAGTTATGGTGCACCGTCTTATTTGTACTACGCCCAGCGGCTTTACCAGTTTCCGCTGGGAGTATTGGGAATATCATTGGCGACAGCGATTTTCCCAGTGATGAGCAGGGATGCCGCCGGAAAGGATTTTGACGCGCTTACCCGAACAATCGCACGTGGAATTAAGGCATCTGTATTTGTCGCAATACCGGCAACTGCCGGGATTTTTTTGGTCGCCAGGCCGTTGGTATCAGCCGTGTTCGAGCATGGCCAATTCAAAAGCACGGACACGCCGATAGTAGCATACACGCTGGCTTGTTATGCCGTAGGGCTGTGCGGCTATTTCTCGCAGCAGATACTAACGCGGGCGTTTTACTCTATGCAGGATTCCAAAACGCCGATGCGCAGCGCAATCGTGGCGGTATTTGTCAATGTTGCTCTTAACTTGACCCTTATCTGGTTTATGGGAACTGCCGGTTTGGCGCTTTCGACAGCGCTATGTTCGTATTTACAGGTTGCGCTCCTCGTTTTAGTGCTTCGCAGGTCTCTGCGAAAGCAGGGACCTGGCCACTCGATACTGGACGGATTTTGTGCTGCATTATTGAAAACAATTGCGGCAATGGCCATTATGTCTCTGGCCGGTGGCGGAATTATATTTGTGATGAGGAATTTGCCTGACAATAGATGGTTTAACATTTTACGGCTGGCGGCGGTTGTGCCTTCAGCGGCGGCAGTGTACTTGCTGGCGGCAAAATTGCTGCGTATCGAGATGCTTTCGCTGCTGACCGGCGCAAAACGATAACCGAGCCGAGCGGCGTAAGCCGCCGGTTAAAGTTCAAAATAACAACGTCAACTCGGCAAAATATAAACCCGCACAATACATAAATACTTAAAGCAAATACCGTAATTGCCCGAAATATAGTGTATTAGCGGACATTCTTTGTACGATAGCCGGAGATATAAATGCAAGAAAAGGTAAAAGGCGAAATGGCGAAATGGACATCCGCCGATGGCAGATTTCCAACAGGAGAAGTAAAAAGTTTTGCCTTTTGGCTTTTTACTTGCGCTTTTCTTTGTCCTTCATTGATATTGGCGCAGGATTTTTCAAATTCAGACCAGTTGTTTTCACCGTCTATTGGCCAAAAATTTTACGAAATTGCTTATGAACTTGCCAACTCTGAAGATGTCAACGAATCCCGTGATGAACAGGCGATTGTATTTTTGTCTGCCACCGCTGCACTGGACAGTGGAGCTAATTATATTCTGCCCGATATGATTAAGCTTACCTGTCGGAATTCGGAACGGAACTACTCTGAAACAGTACAGCATTTACTTGCGAACTATGTGGATGAGTCCGCCGACCTTGAAGTGGTAAGAAAAGCTGTCCGATATTTGCTCGAGCAACTAAATTCTCGTGAGCAGCGGGAGCAGCTTCTTGCAGGTATGTTAAAGAATCTTGGCGGTAAAAACAAGACGCTGGATTCCGAACTGGCTACACTGCTCGGCCTGCTGGCAGCCGAAAAGGCCGACTTTGATACCGCCACATCCTACTTTATGTCGGCTTATAACGACAACAAGTACAATCGGCTGGCTTATGAAAAGCTCGTTGAGCTTGTGCCGGAGCAAATAGAGCCGGTGATGTACCTTGAACATCTGAGACTGGCACTGGGCGAAAATCCACTGGATATGGATGTGGCGCTGGCTTTTGCACAATACGCCGAGCGGTTACAACTTTATCAGATAGCTGCTGACGCTTATGAATACTGCGTTGACTTGTTCAAATTTCTTCATCCATCGCAACCTATACCGGACTGGCTGTATCTTTCCAGGATAATCAGCAACTACAATACGAAGCGCAATCGGCACAAGTGCCTTCAGATTGCTTCCGAGTTTCGACAAAGCGGACGATTTAACCTGCTCATTGAAGCGGTTGCTGGCAAAGCGGCAGCCAAAATCGGTGATACCGCACAAGCAAACAGGATACTTCAGGCCGCCGAAGACAAAATCAATAATCAATCATCAATAATCAATAATCAATCATCAATAATCAATCATCAATCATCAATAATCAATCATCAATCATCAATAATCAATCATCAATCATCAATAATCAATAATCAATCATCAATAATCAATCATCAATCGATCGCCTGGTTTTATTGTTTTGCATTGCCGGATGCGGACAAGGCAATCAACTGGGCCAACAGGGCTTATTCGGCTGAACCTAATTCGCCAACAGCGGCCGGCCTGTTGGCATATTCGCTTGTGATGAATGGCCAGCAAAACTGGGCAAAAACGCTTATCGCCAATTACGAGCACAATCAAATCGCCGCATTAACGCTGGCTCAAATTCAACTTGATAATGGACAAAAAGATTTGGGAATTGAGACCTTAAAATCAGCAATCGCAGACGACCCGGGCTCGTTGGTAGCCGAGCGAGCCAAAGAAATCCTGGCCCAGTACGACCGAGAGTATATCCCGCCGGTTGATATTTATCTCGTTACAGCAGCATTAGAAGACAGCTTCGGACAGAGACTCGTCCCGGAATTCGTCAGTCCCGACAAAATAATTTCAGTTCAGCTAAGCGTTCGTGGTGATAAATTCTCCTACGGACGCAAATTCAGCGGCACTGTCATAATAACAAATAACTCTTCCGAGCCGCTCGTTATTTCCGACTACGGCCTGTTCAGCGGCAACATCAGGATTGATGCAAATATTACCGGCGACCTTAATGAAAAGATACCGGAATTGGTCTCTGTAAAGATACAGACCGCTTTACTTATTAAGCCGGGCCAAAGCATCCTGCTCCCAGTTCAACTTTTCACCGCCAAGCTCAGGGATATACTTCTTACGTATCCGCAGGCCTCTCTAAATATGGAATTTACCGTTTTTATAGACCCTGTAACCACTGAGCAGGGCAAAGTAACCAATCGTCTGGTAGATTTAGAACCGGCCAGGTTAGTTATAAAACGCCCGGGTGTCAAACTTACCCGCAAGTACCTGCAAAATCGACTTGATTCACTTTCGAGAGGCCGGCAGAACCAAAGAAACAAAATCGCACAGCTTTTTATTGGCCTGTTGATGGAGCAACACGCTATGGCTAATCGTGGGCCGCTTTACAAGTTTATGTACGCCGACTGGATGGCGCCTTTGTTGAAATCAGCGCTGCTGTATAACCTTGCCGATGACGACTGGGTTGTCAAGACATACACAATGGCTGCGATGCTTTCCTTGCCGATGGACTATGAATTGATAGATACTGTCTCGGAAAACCTGCACGATACCCGCTGGCCGGTTCGGATGATGGCTATCTATTTGTTGGCCAAAAACAGAAGCGACAACTTCAGCAAAGTCCTCGACTGGGCGGCTAAATATGATTCCAACAAACTTGTTCGGGATATGGCTGTTGCTTTGGGAGCTGCGGAGCCGCAGGAACAGCAAGAGGAAAATCAAACCGTCCCGACGGACTCAAACACACAAGCGCCGAGCAAAGAAATGTAAGTTTAGACCCGTTACCCGTGGGTGGGACCGATTCTTTACACAATCGGCATTATGTAAGGCGCACTTATTGAATTGAATTGGTATATTGTATGGTTTACCCCGCCGCTTTGCCGAATTTCTCAAAAAATATATTGTAATATCACCGCAATTCTGTATTATTCCGTCTGTCTTTTTAATGGTAGGTTTTGATTTGTTTTTTTGAAAGGGTTACGTAAATGCCAGCTAAAGTAGATAAGGAAAAATGCACTGGTTGCGAGACCTGCGTGCAGGAGTGTCCGAGCGAGGCCATAAGTATGGCTGACGGCAAGGCAGTGGTTGATAGCGGGGCCTGTATTGATTGCGGGGTTTGTGTTGATGCGTGTCCTCTCGAAGCTATCAGTATGGAGTAAAAAAGAAAATTAAAATTAAAAAATAAAAAATTAAAATTGTGGAATTGCCGCTTCGCGGCAATGACTTCCTTAATTTTACATTTTGCACTTTGATTTTTACACTTTCTTTGTTGGCCCCATCGTCTAGGTAGGTCTAGGACACCGGGTTTTCAACCCGGCAACACCGGTTCAAATCCGGTTGGGGCTATTTGTTCGTATCTCGTTGCTCGTGACTCGTCGCTCGATTCGCCAACAACTAACAAAGCGGTTTTTACTTAGGCCAGCATCTCTCAAAAACCTTATCAACAATAATCCCCAAAGTCTTTTCGTATAACTTCCAGTACCAAGTTTCCGCCAACTTTTCTTTTGCTAAATCCGCCCTGCCGACGTCGGCTTTCATAAAATTAGCAAGTCTAAAAGCCCGATACCTCATTGTTTGGAACTGGTCGGTAGTTTGCCCTGTAGTATCTGAAAATCCTTTTTCAGCAACTTTTTACGCTGGCATCAAATTTCTGCAAAAGAATACAAGTTGTGACGGTGATGCGTTCTGCATCTATTCGAAAAAGTATGCGGTTTTATGAAAAAGGGTCGGCTATGCCATTTGCCGGCCCTTCTCTGCATTCACAAGATACGAATTATTTCGGCACAAGCAATAAGGTCATACGTCTGTGAGCCATTCTGCCCGAGCGCTCGACCTTTGCTAAATCCTGCATTGATTCGACAATCTTATTAAATATCTCATAGCCCGCTTCCTGGTGTAACATCTGCCGGCCTCGAAAAAATATTGTGAATTGTACTTTGTGACCCTTTTCGAGAAATTCACGGGCGTGATTAAGTTTAATATCGAGGTCATGCTTGTCAGTCCCAGGCCGAAGTCTAATCTCCTTCAACATTGCAGTGTGACGAGAGCTTTTTTTATGTGCCAGTCGAATCTTTCGTTTTTGCTCATACAGCCATTTGCCATAATTCATTATCCGGCAAACCGGTGGGACGCTTTGAGGGGCAACTTCTACAAGGTCTAAACCCGCCTCGCGTGCCCTGCCAATTGCTTCATACCTTTCTACAATCCCAACCTGATTATTCGACTCGTCAATCAGTCGAACCGTGTTGGCTCGGATTCTTTCATTTATCCTTAAACCATGTTTACCGATTGTGCATCACCTTACCTTTCTAATTGATTATTGATTATTGATTATCGATTATTGATTATCGATTATTGATTATCGATTATTGATTATCGATTATTGATTATCGATTATCGATTATTGATTATTGATTATTTTCTATTTACTATGCCAATTGCCAAAATGCTAAATCTTTTTTTCGACAATTTCCTGTTTCACAGTTCTTAAAAAATCGTCAATCACAACTGTTCTGGTTTCTTTATCGCCCCGAATTCTCACATTGACGGTATTAGACCGGGCCTCTTTCGGGCCGACTACCAGCATATATGGAAGCTTCTCGCTATGTGCTTTTGCAATTTTAGCGTTTATTTTTTCGTCCGACAAATCCATACCGCAGCGTAATTGCGCATCCTTTAGCTTGTCCCGAACCACTTTTGCATAATCATTGCTCTTTTCACTTATGGCAAGTATTCTCACCTGTTCCGGAGCAAGCCAGAGAGGGAAATTGGCCCCGTAATGTTCTATAAGAATGCCAATGAACCGTTCAAAAGAGCCCAAAACCGCCCTGTGAATCATAACCGGCGTTTTCTCAGTATTATCCCTGTCGGTATAGACCAAGTTGAAACGGGCCGGCATAGAAAAATCCAGTTGAATCGTGCCGAGCTGCCAGGACCTTCTCAAGCAGTCTTTTATATGAAAATCTATCTTCGGGCCGTAAAAAGCACCATCGCCCTCATTAATTTTATATTCAATTGCCTTATGTTTCAGAGCGTCTTTGAGAGCATTAGTGGCAACATCCCAGATTTGGTCCGAACCTATATGTTTCTCCGGCTTGGTTGAAAGCTCAATGTGGAAATCCTCAAATCCGAAAGCGCGATACATCTCGAAGGTAAGCTCAATGACGCCTATTATTTCCTGCTCTATCTGCTCAGGGGTGCAGTAAATATGGGCGTCATCCTGAGTGAATTGTCTTACTCTGAAAAGCCCGTGCATAACGCCGCTGGCCTCATGCCGATGTACCAGGCCAAGCTCGGCAATGCGCATCGGAAATTCACGATACGAATGCTGCCGCGTTTTATAAACCAGGCAGCCGCCGGGGCAATTCATCGGCTTTATCGCATAGCCGACACCGTCAATATTGGTAAAATACATATTCTCTTTGTAATTGTCCCAATGGCCGCTTTTGTGCCAGAGTTGCTCGTTGAGAATAATCGGTGTTTTAATTTCCTGATAGCCATACTTATTATGAACGGCTCGCCAGAAGTCCACTATGGCATTCCAGATAATCATTCCCTTGGCGTGCATAAACGCAAAACCCGGGGCGGCTTCGTTGAAACTAAATAAATCCAACTGTTTGCCTAATAGGCGATGGTCGCGTTTCTTTGCTTCTTCCAGTCTTGTCAGGTAATCGTCGAGGTCTTTTTGGGTTGGCCAGCAAGTGCCATAAACTCGCTGGAGCATTTTTTGCGTAGGGTCGCCATGCCAATAGGCACCGGCTACCGACATAATCTTGAAGCTGCCGACTTTGCCGGTACTTGGTAAATGCGGGCCTCGGCACAAATCCTCAAAGCCGTCGCCTTGTAGATAAAAACTGATAACATCGCCGTCGGCATGCTTTATATTGTCGGTTTTATACTTGTTGCCAGCCAGTTTGTCCAGCGCCTCTGCCCTGCTCATCTCAGTTCGAATAAACGGCTTATCGGCCTTGACGATTTCGCGCATCTTTTCTTCTATGCGCTGAAAATCACTCGGACGAATCGGCTCATCAAGGTCAATATCATAGTAGAATCCGTCTTCGACCGTTGGGCCATAAACCAGTTTTGTAGCCGGCCAGATACTGCATATCGCCTCGGCCATTACGTGGGCGCAGCTATGCCGCATTATGTTAATGCCTTCGCTGTCTTTCAGGGTGATGATTTGAACGTCTGCATTGTCGTTGATGGGCGTGGATAAATCTACCAATTCCCCATTTATTCGTGCTGCGATGGCCGCCTTTGCAAGCCCCGTCCCTATCTGCTCGGCTAATTGCCCTGCGGTCGTGCCGTCAGCAACTTCTAATTTACTGCCATCTGGCAGTGCTACTTTTGCCATAAAATCATCCGGTATAACCAAACCTTTTACATCCGGTTATAAATATAACCGTCCAGGCAAAATTGTCAAGATGGTATGCAAGCAAATCATTATCCAGCCGGCTTTATTCTTTACTTCTTACTTAACTGCGTGCTTGGTCAAGAATAAGGTTCTTTACTTTCCGGCTGGGTAAATTAAGCGCACCAAAAGCCGCTGCCGCAGCACTTCGCAATTTAGGGTCAATATCCTGCGAGCCGACCAATGAATAGACAGCGTCTATATTTTCATCCTCAAGCAAATTGGCATTAAGTTTCGCAGAAACAGACAGGGAATTAAATGCGGATATGCGAATATCCATAGCATTAGTTTCCGAAAGGGCCATCGCAGCTATTGAACGCTGAGCGTCAGCACTGTTGAGATGGGCTAAAATCCGGCCTGCGAGAATCTGGATTTCAGGACGTTTATCCTTTGTCGCATTTATAAGTGCGCTTTGGGCGGCAGACAAATCAATGACAGGATTTCGCGTCTGTGCCAGTTCGAGCATAGCTTTGGCAGCACGGACAGCATAACTTTCAGTTACCCACTTATTTGGCAAATCCGTATTTTCGTCGGTCTGCAGGGCCTCGGCCAGATTTTTAGTAACCAGCTTGCTCTCGGCAAAGTTTTCTTCAGGGCCGGCCATAGCTATCGCTATCGCCGCACTGTATCTCACCGGTCTGTCATAAAAAGACAGCGCCTGAATCAACGGCTGGGTTGTGCCAATTCGATAAAATAACGATTTTTCACCAGCGGAGGTAGCCAACGCCTCCACGACGCCGAGCGCAACATAAGCATCTTTATCCCCAAGCGCTCGCGCAAGCGCCTGGTGCAGATATTCCGGCCCTGCGGTGGTAGCATAGATATGCGCATCAGCGTGGCCGGGGCCAAAGTAATCAGGCATATCAATGCCAGCCGATTCGGCCTTGAAAAATGCAGCTATCCAAAGCCCGATAGCCCTGCCGAAACCGGCATCGGCCTTGAGAGACCACTCGCACGTCCGCATTGCCATAAGCTCGTTAAAGTAACTCTTGTCCACTTGCCTGCGAATCAGCCGGTCGTTATCAAAATCCCAGAACCATATATTCGCAAAATTAGCGTCCTCTGCCGGGGCCAGTGACTCGGCATGATAATAATAATTTTCAGAAAGCTGATAAAACAACTCCGCAGCGGGAGTTCTCAGAGCTGCTGGATTGATTTGCCTGATGCTCTGCTCAGCTAGGTCGCGAAGTTCAGCGGAATCGTCTTTTTCGATAACATATTTCAGATAAGCCAACGATTGCGAATAGCCGATTTTGCCCAGCGACTTTATTATCTCGGCTTTAACCGCCACATTTTTGGTCTGCAAAGCGGCAGCGAGCGGTCTTATTGAATCTCTGCCAATTTGCGGAAGCGCCCATATAATATTCTTCAGTTCTTCTTTGCGGGATGGGTCAGCCATTGCATCAAGCATATACATTATTGCGTATTCACCAGCGTTTTGCAGTCGCTTAATAGCCGCCAGTTGGCCGCGAGAAGTGCTGCTCAGCCGCTTTATCTCCTGTACGATAATCTTCGGGTCGGTCCGTCGGATAAATCTGCCACGCTCAATGATGTCCAGGATTTCCCCGCTGAGCCGGGCTAATTCCTCATCCGGCGCAGTTTCATTGACCTTCAACAAAATTGAGTAACCCTGCGGATTTTTTTCACTAAGAGTAAGCAATTCCACAGGGTCAGGATTGCTTTCGAGAACAGCTTTTGCATAACCGGCGGCTAAGTCGAGCCGACCTATCTTTGTGTAATGCAAAAAGTCGTTCCAATTGTCCTCCAGAGTTTGGGCGAAACCGGCACTAACCATAAAAAGCCCTGCTACCAAAATTGCTGTTACAGTTTTTCTGTTGAACATTGAAATTCCTCCAAAAGAGTCGTTTCACCCGTCGGAAACCTGATTTTTGCTTCTACCAAAGCTAAAAACGACAAACTCCTATATATTCGTCCCTCGAACAGCTAAACTATAGAAAAATACCCTTTCTGTCAATAAAAATTCAGTAATACCGGAAAAGCAGGACAATTCCAAACCCGCCTGTCGGGCGGGCAGGCATCGGAGGGACTGCCCTTGTTTTTCCCGAATTGTTTTTCAATCTTTCATTCTATGCTTTTTCAACCACCTTCGCACCCATCGCTCGGCCTGTTCAGCAGTTGTTACATTGGTCTCTAACTGGGCGATATACAACTCCTGTGCCAACTGCCCCAGTGTCGGCCCCGGGACCGCACCCAATCGAATTAAATCGTGGCCGTTAAGCAGCGGTTTTGGGGTTAACTCCACGTCGCCGAGAGCATTCATTCTTTTCCGCAAATTCACCAATGCGGAAACGCTTTTTTGCCCAGCTTTTTGAATCGCTCTCTGCATCTCGTAGAGGTCATTGAAATACGGCTCGGCAAGGAGCATTTTCAACTCGGCCAAAGACATCTTCTCCTCCAGCAATTTGCCTCTGTTGGCAAGTAAGAATTTTATATGCCTGTTTTGATTCCTGCTGAGCTTCAGAGGCCGGCATTTTTCAAGCGCAAATGCCGTCGGAGAGCCGACAAAAAAACAAGCCAGCGCCAGTGCAAAATCAATCTTCTTCGGCAATTTACCCAGCACCTTAATCGCCAATTTTATTCGCTCACCGGCAAAGCCGGGGAAAATTGCTTCGGCCAATCCGCTTTCAGCCAACAGCGATACCCCAACAGAGCGATTCGGATTGACAAGGATGGCCTCCAGTTCCATCGCGATTCGTTCACCGCTTATTCTGGTTATGTTTTTTGCATTACGGCAAATTGCCGAAAACGTGTTCGGCTCAATCGCAAAGCCAAGCTGAGTAGAAAACCTCACCGCTCGGAGCATCCGCAGGTAATCTTCACCAAATCGCTGCTGCGGCCTGCCGATAGTTCGGAGCAGCCGTTTTTTGAGGTCGGCCCGCCCATCAACATAATCAATCACTTCTTTTCTCAGCGGGTTGTAGAACATTCCGTTGATAGTAAAATCTCTTCGGCTGGCATCCTCGGCAGCGCTTGTAAATTTGACATTGCCCGGATGTCTGCCATCGGCGTAGCCGGTTTCAGTCCTGAACGTAGCCACTTCCACCTGCTGACCTTCGAATAAAACAATCACTACTCCGAATTTCGCTCCGACCTTTAACGTGCGTCTGAATAGTTTTATCACTTCCCTTGGCTCAGCGTTTGTGGCAACATCGTAATCTTTGGCTCGTCGGCCAAGCAGCATATCGCGCACACAGCCGCCCGCCAGCAGCGCCTCAAAGCCATTATGGCTCAATCGCTTAATTATTTTTATAGCCGCCTGCCTGTTTGTCATTGCTCTTTCTCTTCAGTATAGTTACGGCCATAGTCCCCCACTGTCGACGTTCCATTATGATGAATTGCCCGTACCGCTCCAATAGCTCTGTATGGTTGTTGGTTCTTACTACGACAATTCCGTCCCTGGCCAACTGCCCCGATAGCACATCAACCAATCTGCTCAGGGATGAATCCTTGCCGACATCCTTTGTATCAGCGTACGGCGGGTCAACAAATACAAGGTCGTACTGCATTTTATCAACCGGCGCACCAATCTTAAAAGCGTTGGCCTTTATAATTTTCGACTCTTTAGCAAAATCGGCCTTTGCTATATTTTTCTCTAAAATGGCGGCAATTTTCGGGTCTTTTTCAACGAAGATAACAAACTCTGCCCCCCTGCTCAATGCCTCAAGGCCAAGCGAGCCGACGCCGCTGAACAAATCGGCAACAATTTTACCCTGTGGCAGACCATATTTGTAAAGCACGCTGAACAGCGACTCTTTGACTCTGTCGGTAATAGGCCGGGATACGTCCGTCTTCGGACTGAACAACTTCATTCCCCGTTTTATACCGGCTATGATTCTCATTGCGCTACAATATACAGAAACAATCCGTTTCGAGCGAGAAATTTCACATTGCCCTTTTACCCAAATATCATTCCAGCAAAATTGGACTCCGAAAAGGCAAAAATTTTCTTGTAAAATAACATCTGATAAATTATTAATAACCCCATTATATCTTCACAAAAGATGATGATGATGTAGTAATGTAAATGTTTATTGACCTTTGAATATTAAATGGAACGCTACTGTACAAACAAAACAAAGATGTCATTCCCGCGAAAGCGGGAATCCAGCCGTTTTATCACCGTTTTCTGGACTCCTGCTTGCGCAGGAGTGACAGTATGTCTGTTCCATTGTTTATTTCAAACATCAATTATAAGGAGTACAGGCAATGGGAACTAAAAGTTATCCGGGGCATATCCCACAAATTGAGATGGTTGTGCGAGTTGCGTTAGTGTGCATGATGATAAATATGGCCGCGGCGAATGCAGCAACAAAGGTTCAGCGATTCGTTCAGGACCGATTTGTCATTGGGCTTGCCTGTGACCCGCCCAACAGCAATGATATGGATGACCGCTATGCTGAGATTGCAGAAGCACATTTCAACTTAGTTGTAGGCGGAATTGGCGCACAAAAGCCAGAAGCTGTTGCAAAGCAACTTCAGTTATGTGAGAAGTACGGACTAAAGGCCATTGTGTCAATAGCGGGCCTTGAACCTAACCAACTTCCGAGCGGGCCGGCGTGTTGGGGCTACATCGTACGCGACGAACCGGGGACCAAAGATTTCGCTGGTTTGCGCACCCGTGTAGATGCAATTCGGACAAATAAACCTGGATACCTGGCCTATATCAACCTGTTTCCGAACTACGCAAGTGATAAGCAACTTGGCACAGATAACTATGACGAATATGTGAAACGCTTTATCAAAGAGGTTGACGTCGATGTGCTGAGCATGGACCATTACCCACTACTGCGGCCAGACGCAGATGGCAGGGATGGGTACTGCAAAAATCTTGAAGTGATGCGCAGGTATTCGCTTGAACAGCATATCCCGTTTTGGAATTTTTTTAACACGATGCCATTTGGGCAGCACACCGACCCGAGCGAGGCCCAAATTCGCTGGCAGATATATACGTCGCTAGCCTACGGCGCAAAGGGAGTTTTATATTTTTGCTATTGGACGCCAAAAGGCGATGAATTTCCAAAAGGAGGAGCAATTATTACAGCAGAGGGGAGACGCACGCGCCACTACTATCAAGCCCAGCGTATCAATGCCGCACTAAAGAAGTTAGCGCCGGTACTTATGAAGCTGACGAGCATAGCGGTATATCGCATTAGGCCAAACGATGACGCATCTGTTGTTCTAAAGGGGACCCCTATTCGCAGTCTGAGTCCAGGTGATTATCTGATAGGAATCTTCCGCCACGCTGATGGACGGCGGGCTGTGTTACTGAATAACTATCGGTTTGCATACACAGCGTGGCCAACTGTTGTCTTTGATGCCAACTCCGCCACAGTTACCGAGGTAGATCAGAAAACCGGCCAAGAGGTCCCCGTCATCGACGATAGTCCAGAAATAGAAGGCCTGCAGCTTTCACTTGATTCCGGTGGTGGACGACTGTTTATTCTGCCACAACGATAACACTTAGTCCTGAGCGCCGCAGAATATGTAGACCGTGCGATATTAAAGCAGAAGCTCTTGCATTTGCACGGCGCAGCAGCGGAACTTGTCGGCGGGCAGCGTTACGGTTTGCCATTTCGGGCTGCGAACTTTCATAAACGCACGGTAATCATTTAACTTAACGGCAAAAAATGCATATCTGTTATCGTTAAAATTATAAACTTCACGACCATCGAAATCAACATCGATGTTATCTATTGCATACGCAAAAACGAAAACGGCGGTGTGTCCCCGCCCGAAAACCTGCCGCCATCTGGTCAGGCCGTTCACATCTTCGCTCGTAACCCAGCATTCAAAACCAGCTAATCTGGCAAAACTCGTCCCCCTGAACTTTCTGCCTTTAACTTCGGCAATTATTACCTGCTGATTGCGGGGGTATAATAAAAAATCGAAGCTCTTAATTTTTGAGCGGCCGAAAGCCGCCCTTTTGCGCTCGTCTATTGCGATGTGTTGGATGCGATTGTCAATTAACCAACTCTGAAAAGCTCGCTCGTAGTGATTGCGCGAG
>QNBZ01000002.1 GCA_003644295.1 Planctomycetota bacterium | reverse complement strand
TCCGTTCAGCGGACATTTGTTTGTATTCTTCAATAAGCTTGGTGATAAATGCAAAATACTGTTCTGTGATAGAACCGGTTTTTGCATATGGCGCAAACGGCTTGAAGGAGGCACGTTTGAAAAACTCAAATCTCCACCACAGACAATATCCCTGGAAGTTGACATGGACACTTGATCTACTGGCCGAATCCTACCGAAATCCTTGCATGGTAAACTAAATCATCTGTTTGGCACCTCAATTATTTCCGTCTAAAAGTGATTCTTTCAATGATTAGTCTGCCTGATTTTGCTTTGGTATACTGCTGTGTATAGTACCATGGCGTTGCCCACAGTTTTATGGTTAATTTATTTACTGCGTATGGCTTAGCTAACATACCAAACACCGATGATTCCGGAATATTGAACTCCCGTAATTCAGGTTTTATGCCATCTATATATGTATATTGTGATTGCCCTTGGTCATCATACAAATAAAGCCTGATTCCACCAAAATCCCCCTTCGATTGGCCACAACAGTCAACTTGAATGCTATCAAAATTTCTCAGGTCTATTGGCGGAAATGTAATGTCTGTATTTATTTCACTGTGCTGCTCATCTAAAACAAAATCGATAACTAAGCCTTCGGATGTAAATTCTGAATTAGTTTTGCTGCTTTTGGGAACATTCGTATTTAAGGTAAGTCCGATAGGATGTTTCATATTCAAAACTATGTTTTTTCTTGAAGGCTTTTTAATAGACAAAAGTTTCGGTTCAGAGGCATCTCGTTTCGCCCATTTTTCCAAAAGATTATTGTCTTGTTCAAGGCGTGAACCCAATAATTTAATTCCGTTTTTAACTAACGGGTCATTTGCGAAATACTTGCGCACCATAGCTTGTTCCAGAAAATTGGTTAAGGACAAAAACAGCATCGCCTGATCCAGGGCCAGATACCTGTCATCTACTTTTCCTGTCCTCAGGTCAACAGAATCACGGAAGCCGTAATGTTTGCCTCCGGCAGTCAAAGGTTTGCGCAATCCCATAGCATCAAGGTTGCGTAAGTTTGCTATCACATGACGTGGGTAGTATTCTATCACCAGTGCCGAAGCGTGTGGTGTTACGACCCACCACGGTAAGAACCCTCCTTCTGTATAACCGTTGCCGGGTATATTACAATTGGACCATCCCCATACTTTAAGTCCACGATGTTTGGATTCTCGAATCTGATGCCAGGCGAGGTCTGCGATTGAACTTCCCATTTCTGTTGCAAGCTCGTTTAAGAATATCGCATCCATAGCCGCCATGAAAAGTCCGCCAAAGCGATAGCCCGGCTCGTAGAAGGTGAGCCCGTCAGCGTGTATTTTGTTACGAGTTAATCTATCCCAAAGTTCAGCAGGAGCGGCCCCGCTTGCTATCATATAAAACGCGACCAGCCGACAATCGGAAGCCAGCCAGAAATTTCCCAGGCCTACAGGCGTATCGCTTTTTGCGTTATAACCCCAATACGTTTTGCCGCTGGCGGTATCATATAATCTGCCCCATTTCACTCGCTCAATCAATGGCGATGCCTTATGCGCTATTTCAGGAAAAAATTGACGAACAAGTATCAGGCCAGTAACGAGCTTGTTGAAATCTGATACAGCCAGAACGCCGTCAGGCATTTCTGTCTTACCGCTTACATCAATCCAGTTGTGTAAGAAGCCATTACGTGATTCGATTTTTTCAAGTGATGTGATTATCCTATCTATGCGTTGTAGTGCATCTTTCCTTGTAATAAAACCTAATTTCTCGGCTGGACCGATAGCGGCAAGGTATAATCCGATATTTGTTGTGTTTGTAGTGCCGCCTGCTTTTTGTGAATCAGTTGGAAAGCCGGTTTCTTTTGCAAGGTGGGCATCCAGATAAGCCCATGTCTGTTGAAGTATTTTGCGCAGATACAATTCATCTTGTTTTGTGCATATAGCATTATTTTTTCCGAACGTGATTCCACAAGAAAATATCATAATCAAACCACAAATAAGAAAATCATTTTTTTTCATAATACTATCTCCGATATTTTTAAAAGTACAATTTATTCTGAAAAGTCGATTCTAAGTGTGTCGGGCTTGTATGAATGGGTGTAATATATGATTGTATTTTCCTCAGTTTGTCTGAATAACACCGGTTTGTCTCTTAATGTCACATTTTTTATAATCCGGTCTGTACGAAGCGTTGTTTGTCCAGGCGTTTTTTTATGTCCGGCGACTTTGATAGCGGTGCTTTTGCTGGATTTTTGTATATTTGATATTTCCGAAGTTGTATTTACCAGCGTGCAATCACCGGACAGAGGCAGGTTGAATGGCAGAACCAGGCCGCTGGATGGCGGGAGATAGAACTGCCCATCATTGTCTGGCAGGGTATAGTTCTGAAATGTTATTTTGCCCTGTAGTGGTTGATTGTGATAGTTGAGCATGAAAAAATATCCACCCTCCTGCTCGTGCAGGCGCAGCCGTGTGATAATCAGCGGATTGTTACAAATGACTGGCCCTCGAAAATTTTCATCGATACTAAGTTTTTGCCATGCCTTTTTGTGAGCGGCGGCCTGGTAGACAAAACCTGTGCCTAAGACCACAGCTGAACCTTTTCCAAAATTGACTTTTACACTACAGGGTTTTTTATTACGTGTGTGTGCAATAACATGAGCATTTTCAGCTTTGAAAGTCTCAATATAGTTTATAGTGTGTATCTCGTCTCCAGTTTCGGCCCATTGTATCATTGTGTCAAAGTCGTCGAATACCCGATCTGTACTTACTCCGAGACCTTTAGCTAATATAGCACATGGTTCGGCGTTAAGATCCAACTTTGGCAGGGTTGGAAAACATATTAAATGGCCGCCGCGATGGACGTAGTCCAGCAATAGCTGCTGAGATTCCGCGTCCATCTGTTCTGTGGAAGCTACCCATATCTGTTTGTAACAATCAAGCTGCTCCTTGTTGGTGTTTGTAATATCAACAGCGTCATATTCCTGGTTGTCCATAGCGAGAAGTTTACCAACGCCGTCAAAAAGTAATTCATCTGTAACCATGCGCGTATCAAGTCGGCACTGAATATGCGAACGGTCATCAATGCTTTCGCCAGTAAATAACGGATGGGTAAATTCACGATAATAATATGGTGGGTAGAACGCCAGGGCCTGCAAAGCTTTACTCCGGCTATCGCAAAGTCTTTTACCGTGTGTCTCGATGAGTTTGCCGAGATATTGTATTACATGGTAGCTGTCTCCGGGCTCACCCTGGACGTTGAGTGGTGTTTGCAGATAGAATAACGAATCGTAAATGCCCCATCCGGGCGGATTTTGTCCTTGGCTAAACATATAATAATTCATGGCAACAACACCATTTGCCAAACAAGCTTTATAGAACAACTCCATTTCGTTTGGATAAACGCGAACATTTGCCTCACGGGTGCCGGCTTGTAATTCGGCTATATATATTGGGCCTCGATTGCCCTGCGCAGCTTTCGTAAACGCGTTAATAATCCTGTCATCGTGGAAGTTGCGGTACGAAGGGTTTTCAGGGATGTGATCAATGCCGAGCAGAATATCCGGATAGAGTCGTGATAATTCATGATACATCGACAGACAAACGGGCGTGTTTTTGCCTCTGCCGAAGACCCACCCCGGTACATTGTGGAAGAGAGGCACATCAACTTTGCGCTGACGAATTTCCTGGATAAGCCAGCCGATGTATTCGGCATAAAAGTTTCGATGAAAACTTTCCCAGTCATGATATGCCAGGTGGTCTGCTCTGGAAGCAACTTTGCCTGATGGAGCGTTGATTTGATTGAAATCCGTGTAATCTGTTCCGTAGTGTTTGTTCAATATGCTGATATTACCGTAAACAGTGTGCAGGTAGTTCTGATATGCCCGTATGGATGCCGGGCTGTAGTCGCCGCAGCCGCTGAGCCACTGGAATAAGCCGACTTCGTTACAGACCTGCATCATTATAATTGGTCCGCCATTAGAGGCCTGATTTACAGCGATGAGAGGCATTACGGTATCGTACCATTGCATGGCCTTGCGTTTGTAATCAGGGTGAGTTAAGCAGGTGTACTTGATAGGATATGGTTTACCGTTGGCGTCACAGGCCAAAGCGTTGGCGTAATTTTTGAAGAACCAACGCGGAATTCCGTGCATGGCCAGTTCCGCGAGAATGTATGGGCCGGGCTTGAGGATTAGATTTAATCCCATTTCCTTACAGAGATTGATAAAATGTTCAAGGTTGAGGTTCGGTGCATACTTGCCCTGAAAGTCGGCTTTGCCTTCAATCTGTTCGTGAAGGGACCATGGTACGTATGAGGAAACGGTGTTTAAACCGGCTTTCTTCATAAGTTCCAGGTGCTTAGACCACAGATCGGCATCAATACGAAAGTAATGCATCTCACCGCTCAGGACGAAATAACTTTTCCCGTTATGTTGGAATGCCCGGTCGTTAAAGTATAGCACGGAAGCTTGCTGTTGTTTGTGAGTTAATAAGGGAAGTTTCAATTACTACTCCTGCTTTCTAAGGTTTCATTGTCTTTTGTTGGTTCATTTTTTTTCTGGTCGAATATAAAAGTTCAAATTCTTTAGGCACTACAAAACCATTTGGCGGCTGGTTTGAACAGTCCAGTTTCAAGATGACTCGTCCATTGTTCCTGCGTTTAAGATTATAGCTGATTGGTCCCCACCAGGTTTGCAAATTGCGAACGGTTACACCTTCATCAAGCCATTTATCAGGAACTGCTGCTGCAAGTACCAGGGTGCCGCGTTCTTCATAGACAAGCATATCGCGAACAGCGTTAATAAAGCCGGCTCCAACCCAGGTGTGGGGCATATCACCTATATAACTTGGCGTTCGCGGGTCGCTATGCACTACTTCGGCCATGTGGTTCCAGCCGGCCGGCCTTATGGCATCTTCGATAAAAAAGTCAGTCAGCATAATAGCATCATTGGGCCGGCCAAGACGAATCATAGCTGAGATGTTGCGTACTTCGTAAGGCGTATATGTTTTGCGTGTGCCGAGAGGTTGTGCAGCACGATAGCGAGACTCTTTCATATAGCGGTCAAAGGTCGCTTTAAGAGCGTCAGCGGGCAGTGTATCGCGTTCGTCGGCAATCATCACGCCGATAGCAGTTGAAGTGGGGTCAAAATCGCCCAGTTCGGCGCAAGCTGGCAGTGTTGCCAATCCATCGCGTTTGCGAACTCGTTCTATTGAAGTCAGTATCGATGCACGTAAGTCATTTTCAAATTCAGCAAGCCATTCGGCATCTTTGTTGTGGCCGAGACGCAGGGCTATGGCACGGGCGTCCTGAATACCTTTGACAGCAAAGAAGTCATCCCAGTAGCTGTGTCGAGGAGGGTCAATGTATCCTTCATGGCTTTGGGATTCTGGTAAAATCCCTTCATACTCTGTGCCTTTATATTTTTCTGTCAGGCGTTGGTTTCGCAGGTTTTCCATATACTTCATTGTGGCTTTAACCTTAGGCCAGCATAGTTTGGCGAGTTCGTTATCGTCGGTTATTTCGATGGCCTGGCGGGCGAGAAATACATATTCGCCGAATGAGTCGTATTCCTGCCAGTTACTCGCAAATCCTTCCATTTTGCCGGTCTTTGTTTCAATAATGAATGGAACAAACCCATCATCTCTGACAAGGTTTGTAATCCATTTGAGGTAATTGACCCCTGAATCAGTCAGGCCGAAACGAATCATTGCTGTGGCACTGATGGCGCCATCGCGTATCCACGAGCTGTTATAATTACGGGAACCCGGCTGGATGGCGGGGCCGTCGGCATTGATTAGCAGGTACGCAAGGTTGGAGCGAACAATATTAGCTATTCTCTTGTCTGGAAGGTTGATGTCCCAGTCGCCGGTAAGGTTTTGCCACAATTTAAAGGATTTTTGTTTTTCCCTGACGAAGAACTCTTCATAATTATCCGTTACGGTAATGTTTGCATTATCAGTGTTTGGGTAAACTGCAAGAATGGTTTTTGTTTCACCGCCGGCAAGGGAATAATTGTAACAGGCACCTGCAGAAATGATACCATCATCAGATTGAACAAAATTACCGTCTGTGCGATTTTCGAGCAGGTATTCTGTGATATCGATTGAATCTTTTTCCGGTTTTTGATTATACAGGGATATAGAAGATGGTGCGGGATAAAAAGTTATCGCTTGTTTTTCATTGAGTATTAAACTGTTTTTGTTTTGCCATTGTGCCTGTTTGATTGTTGAATATCCGCCGTGTTGCCAGGGCGGATTTATCTGTAACGGCCTTACCGCCATTAACAGCGAAACATCTTGAATTTCGGCAGTAGTGTTTGAAAGTTTATAGAGAACCAGCGTCGTATCAGGTGCTATCGTATTGGCCGTAATGTTCATTTGCAAACCTTTGCCAACCCATTTTACTGATGGAATAGGCGCCCATCCACCGGCAAGTGACTGGCTCGACTTGAAACTTTTAGCACTTACAATTTTGCCGTCTATAACAAGTACGGGTGTTACGCTGAAAGCTCGCAATCCGGATTCTACCCGGCCGTACTCATCTATTAAAGACTCATTGAAACTGCCTGCAAGCCCTGTAATCGTCCAAAAAGTCTGTTCACGCCGAAGCCAGCCCGGGAAAACGCCGTCCGGCAAACGCTGTGCGAGCATTTCAAAATGTCTTACAGGCGTCCACGCCTCGCTTGTACCCTTTATCTGGACATTGGAGATGCGAACCGGTTCAGGTAAATTGGAATCAAAGACAAGACGTAATTTGTCTGCAAATACAGGGACAAAGAACAGTTCCTCTATATTGCTTACGCCAGGTCTTTTGTTCATAATAGTTCTCCATTGACCGCTTTCCTGCGAGAAAACCTCAATTTTACACGCAGGTGTTTGTTGGGCAGCCCAGTCAATTTGCAGCCCGCCTAAACCGAATTTTCGCGGAAAGATAAATTCGAGATTTGTTTCCTCTCCAGGTAGAGCTTTAGATTGCCAGTAGGTTTTTGCGTTGCCGTCAAGCACATTTTCAGCACTTGTGTTTTTTGCAGATGATGAGGCCTTGGCAAAAATCTGATTTTCCGGACCAAGAATGCTTATCTCCCAAAGTGAATACCCCCAACCGGTGCCGCGTTTATGCCCGACGAAGCGAACAGCTTTGACACTACGAAGCCCAAAATATATCTCATCGGTACCACCATCGCCAAAGTGTATTTGGCTTGCGGTATTCCATTTGCCATTTTCAAGCAATCTTATCTCGTAATCCCTGCCATAAGCGGCTTCCCAGTGCAGAGTAAGTCCCACCATCTTTACCGGGGTCTTAAAATCTATTTGCAGCCACTGGTCATCCGAAAACTCACTCGACCATCGAGTGTCCATTTTGCCATCTATAGCCATAAACGCGGCGTAGCTGTCCTGCTGTGAACTGGCTGTGACGTTTAAAACTGGAAATGATGCATTTATGGACGTGGTCGAATCTGTATTAGAGAATACTTCGATTTTATCGAAGAAAATTATACCATTGTTGCCTGGGTACTCACTGACTATGATTGAGACCTCTTTTATGTTTTCTATCATTATCTGTTCGCCGATGTTATTTAGATTAAACTCGATTGCTGCCCACCGGCCGGCAGGGCTGACATTTGAGCCATTTACAAAAACTCCCCTGCTGCCATCATGGAGCCAGATGTCCAGTTTCGGCGTGCCTGCCCCGGCAGGGACTGATGCTATAATGCGTATCTTCTGCCAGGACTTGAGGTTAAGGGGTATTGTAGGGAAACACTTAATTTCAACACGGTCGTCGTCGCTCTGCCATTGAAACATTATTGCCTGATTATCTTTTGTGATGTGTGTCCCGTCCTGCCGAATTGCCGTTGCTACTTGGGCAGTGCCATGGATGTTGGCCGGCCTCCACCTTTGCAGGCTCTGCTTGTTGCCAAAGTCTTCAAATGTATACCATTGCTGGGCAAATACAGGGGTGATAAGCGCGATTGTTAATGTTAATACGATGGGAATTGGCATTTTCATTGCAGTTTGCCCTTTCGTAAATAATACATTTCTGTGATATTTTATTAAATGCTCCATGTTTAAGTTGCATAAATATGCAAGCGTTTTTATTTATTATATTACATATCTCTAATATATCAATAGAAAAACCGCTGTGAGCAAGATTACTTTCGATTAAGTTGCCATAAAAAAAACGGGTGTTTAGAGGAACTGGAAAACCCCCAAAATGCTCGTTTTTAGTTTCTTATTGAGGTTTTAGGTTGAAAATAAGTCTTTAGAGGTCTTTGAGATACGTAAAATATAGAGTTTCAGTCCGCTGTTTTTTAATGTGTATGTGGCTGAGTATTCAGCAGGATATAAAAAAATAAAAATATTGTCTTGACAAAAGCATGCGAAAGTTGTAAAAAGGTTTTTATTGGCAGTGATTATATTTTGCTAAATTCCTAAGTTTTGAGGTCAATTTAATGGCAACTGGATCAGATAGCGTAACAATTCATAACGTTGCAAAGGTTGCAGGCGTCTCGATTTCAACGGTCTCTCGGGTTGTAAACGACTTGGGGCGGGTTGCACCAAGCACACGACGTAGGGTAGAAATGGCTGTTCGTCGCTTGAATTTTCACCCTAACAGCAGGGCACAAGCTCTGAGTCGAAAACGAACAGATACCATTGGGCTGATAGTTCCGGATTTCGATGGCCAATACTTTTCGATGTTGATGGAAGGGGCGCATGAAAAAGCACGGGCCAATGGCATGCACATAATGGTTCTCAAGGCCAAGGGAACTGAAGCCAAAATAGAAGCTGTTACTCATTTGTGTTCAGGAGGTCGAACCGATGGTGTGATATTGATGCTTTCTGAGATGTACAATGAAGTGCTTGAGGGTGTCGGAAATATCAATCAGCCTTTGGTTGTTCTGGACCAGGACGTAAATTTATGGCGGCTTGATAACATACTTATAGACAACAAACTTGGTGCTTTTGAGGCTACTCGGCATTTTATTGCTGCCCATGAGGTCAGCGATCTGTTTTTTGTCGGCGGTTCTGAAAACAATGTGGACACTACTGAGAGAGCCTTGGGTTTTGCAGATGCGATCAGGCCGATGGGGCTGGATGCTGAAGGGAGACAGTTCTTTGGAGATTCTTATAGTTATGATGAGGGTTATCGTCTTGCAAGTGAGAGAGTATTTCCCTTAATCGCTCCTGGTCAGCGATATGGCGTTGTGGCAGGTAACGATGATGTTGCCTGTGGTGTCATTGATGCTTTGATGGATAAGGGAATTGAAGTGCCGCAGCAGGTTGGGGTGATAGGTTTCGATGATTCGTATATAGCGGTGCATCGCCGACTGAAGATTACCACAATGCATATCCCAACAAAAGAGATTGGCCGTGTTGCTGTTAGAATGATCTTGGATCGTTTGTCCGGCAGGGCTGCAGAGCCGACAAAAGTTGTGTTAAAAGCACGACTTATAGTGCGTGAATCGTGTGGTTGCGGCAAATAAAATAGTTAAATTCATGGAGAGAGGGGTGGTAAGTAAAAGGTATATATGTCTTTTGTCCGTTATGAGCATTCTACTTGCCAGCGGGTATTGCTGTGCTTCAGGAAGTAAGGCTGACCAGATAATATTTACTGCTGAAGATGAATGTTTGCTGGAAGAAATTAGTCATGCCTCTTTTCAATTTTTCTGGAAGAATGCTCATCCTGTCTCTGGTCTGGTACGAGACAAGACAGGTAGTCAAGTATGCAGTGTGGCATCTTTAGGGTTTGGGTTGGGCGCACTGCCGGTGGGCGTCGAGCGAGGGTATGTATCTTACGAGGCGGCGAAAAGCCGTGCATTGAAATCGCTCAAAACACTGGAAAAATCCAATGCTCACCATGACGGAATTTATTGTCATTTCATAGATTTAGCTACCGGCAATACAACGCCTTTTGGCTATGAGAGTATCGCCTCTTCGATAGATACAGCGTTGATGGTTGCAGGGGCGATAGTTGCTGGTGAATATTTTGGCGAACAGGTTCGTGTGCTGGCGGAGCATATTTTTTCCCGCGTGAATTGGCAGAGTTTTGTAAATCCGGAAAACGGCCAGGTGTATATGGCCTGGAAGGCAGATGATTCAAACCGCATGGACGGTCCCGGCAGATTCGACAAACAGACATGGGACTGGTACACAGATGAAACTCTTTTGATAGTGTTGCTTGGGCAGGCTTCACCTGTTCCTGAGCATCGCCTGGGGCCTGAAACCATGACTAACTGGGTCCGTCGTGTTGGAAAATACAAAGATGGAGAGCCTTTTGTTTACACCTATTCCGGTGCATTGTTTACATACATGTTTGCACATTGTTTTTATGATTTTCAGAGCATGGGTGTTGGTCCGCTTGGTGTTGACTGGTTTGAAAATACCCGAAATGCGGTTAAAGCCAACCGTGATTGGTGTCGCGATCATTCATCCGAGTTTGCAAGTTATGGTGAGAATCGGTGGGGAATCACAGCCGGTTCTGGGCCCAATGATGAATATATAGTGCTGGGACATGAGCCCCGTGGCGCCGAACAAGATCAGGGCCGACCTGGAACGTTACATCCATATGGTGCAGGTATGTCTGTGCCTTTTATTCCAGACGATGCAGTAAAGGCGTTACGGGCAATGCGTAATCTGAAAGTAGATGGCAAAGCGATATGGAAATCTCCCGAAGAGGGCGGCTATGGTTTTTGGGATGGATTCAATATTGATCAGCATTGGATTTCGGATCATGTAATCGGCATTGCACAGGGACCAATGCTTCTATTGATAGAAAATGCTCGCAGCGGACTTATCTGGAAACTGATGATGCAAAATCAGCATGTTTTGGCAGGAATTAAAAGAGCCGGTTTTAATGGTTTTACTAAACAAAACTAATGATGTTGCTTTTCAGATTGTTTGCAGGCAACTTGAGGATTAATTTGAAATGAATCTAAAAGACAGCACATTGATTGACAGGCCACAGGTATGCAGCATAAAGAATTCTGCGGGTACGAACTTTTCTATATTTGAGAACGGCAGCATAAAAAGCATTGAGCACGGTGCAGTGCAAATAAACCTTATGACTGGTTCGCCGCTTGAAGCTGGCTGCTCCAATTTATATCTCAGGAAAAGAGGCGAGGAATTTGTTGCTGTCCCGTTGTTAGGCCCCAAGAGTCCTGGAGGTCAGATTGTAAGCGAAAACACTTATGAAGTTAAAGGGGATTTTGAAGGGATATCGTATTCCTGCAGGTTATTGCTTGTGGAGGAAGATAGCTCGTGGCTCTGGAATGTGCAATTGGTAAACGCAGGTGATGATGAAATGGCGCTTGACCTGCTGTATGTTCAGGATGTTGGTATGTTTTGTGCTGATGGAAATGAAAAGAATGATTTTTATATAAGCCAGTATATTGACTATACCGTACTTTCGCACAGCGAACATGGCCATATTCTTTGTTGCAGGCAGAACGAGCATGGCGCCGGCTATTTCCCGTGGCTGGCATTGGGGTCGATTTCCGAAGTGAGCAGTTTCTCGACGGATGGAATGCAATTTTTCGGGCCCGGCTACAGGGAATCCGGCCTGCCGATGGGGCTGTTTGCTTCTGAACTTGGTGGATTATCACAGCAGGAACTGGCTGTTGTTGCGATGCAGGAAAAACCGTTTGTTTTGAAACCCGGCCAAAGAATCAATCTCGGATTCTTCGGCATTTTCTGCGAAAATCATATAGAAGCCACTGCATCAGACGATATTCAGATAATCGATTCAAGACTGAAAAAAGTTAAAGAGCTTTCTGAGCAGCCATGGCCTGATGAGTGTTTTTACAAAGAGCCGACCAGAACTCTGTTCTCGGGCTCTTCGTTGTTTTCTTCTGATGACCTCACAGAAAAAGACTTAAACAGTTTGTTTGGTGCTGAACGCAGGTGTAGCGAGTTTTTCAAAGGCGAATTACTTTCCTTCTTTTACGGCGAGAACAAGCACGTTGTGTTGCGCCGTAAAGAAGCTTTGGTAAACCGCCCTCATGGGCATATAATGACAACAGGGGCCAATTTGACACCGAATGATATGAGCATGAGTTTTTCTTGTTATATGTTTGGAGTATTTCAATCCCATGTTGCCCAGGGCAATGTTAATTTTAACCGTTTTTTAGCTTTGAACACGAATCCTTTGAATATGTTCCGTCATACAGGACAGCGAATTTTTGTGCGACATAACGGGAAGCTTTATCAATTAGCAGTGCCGTCGGCCTTTGAGATATCTCTTAATGGATGCAGGTGGATATATAAGCATGGAGATTTACTGTTTCAGGTTAATTCCTGGGCGGCCACTGACCGTCCAGAAATCATGCTGAAGCTTCAGGTCCTTCAGGGGCAGCAGTTAGAGTGGGTGATTTCCAATCAACTTTCATCTGAACATGATTGGAGCATAGAAGATGACAGCCAAAATAACGGCGACAGAGTTCTGAAATTCCTGCCGGGCAAGGAAAGTGGACTGGCTCGTATATTCCCGGGTGGCCACTTCAGTGTACTGTTGGAGAACGCGAAGCTCGTTAAGCGGGTAGGGGGGGATGAACTGCTTTTCGATGATGGAAAAAGCCGAGGTTTATCCTTTTTGCGGATAGATTTGGCGGCGACAAAACAGTTTGTGATGCGAATTCGCGGAGAGCTTACGACTCAAACCGGATCGCAAATGAAAAGAAAGAGGCTTTCTGGAGCTGAAGCTTGCAGTTGGGATGCAGATAGAGCAAATACCATTTGGAAAGAAATGATTTCTAATCTTAATATAAAGCTTCCGTCAGTCAAAACGTCTACTGCAATAGATGAAATAATTGAAATTCTGCCGTGGTTTGCCCAGAATGCGAAGGTTCATTATCTTGCTCCTCATGGCCTTGAGCAGTATGGTGGAGCGGCCTGGGGGACTCGTGACATATGCCAAGGCCCCTTAGAGATGCTGTTGAGTTTGGGGCACTATTCGCAGGCACGAAATCTGCTGACCATTGTTTTTTCAAATCAGAATATAGCTGGCAACTGGCCGCAATGGTGGATGTTTGACTGGTATAACCAGGTCAGATCTCCAGAGTCACACGGAGATATTGTTTTCTGGCCGATTCTGGCGGCGAGTGAATACATTCGTATTTCCGGCGATTATGATTTTCTAAACGAAAAATTACCTTACTACTGTCAAGATGTATCTGAACAAGCAGAATATTCAAGTGTCTTTAATCATATTCTTTGTGCAATTGCACATATCAGAGCCAGTTGTTTTGCTGACGGGACAGCACTGGTAAACTATAGTGATGGCGACTGGAATGACGCGATGCAGCCGGTTAATCAGGAATTAAAAAAACGATTGATTAGTTCCTGGACTGTAGGCTTGAGCTATCAGACATTTCAAGAATTTGCCCGGGTGTGCCGCAGAACGGGACGCATTGAAACGGCAGATGAACTTAAAAAACTATGTGATATGATTCGCAGCGATTTCAACCGGCTTCTGATTAAGGATTCTGTTGTTGCCGGCTTTGGCTTTGTCAATCAGGAAAACGGCATAGACCTTTTGCTCCATCCTTCTGATTCAACGACAGGAATTCATTATCGTTTGCTACCGATGATTCGCGGTGTAATAAGCGGAATATTCACGCCGGAACAGGCAAAGCTGCATGCTGAAATAATAGAGCAACACCTTAAAGGGCCGGATGGCGCAAGGTTGATGGATAGGCCTTCCGAATATAACGGTGGCTTGCAGCGTTACTTTAAGCGTGCGGAAAGCTGTCCTTTCTTTGGACGTGAAGTCGGTCTTATGTACACTCATGCTCACTTACGCTATGCCGAAGCGATGGCTCGGCTGGGGGATGCTAAAGCCTTCATAAAAGCATTGCGCCAGGTTGTGCCGATAGGGATACAGGAAATAATACCTCAGGCTGACATACGGCAGTCCAATTGTTATTACAGCAGTTCTGACGCAGCTTTTACGAATCGTTATGAAGTTAATAGACACTATGAAGATTTGATGTTGGGCAAAGTTGCTCTCAAGGGCGGATGGAGAATATATTCAAGTGGCCCGGGTATATTTGTAAAACTTGTGATGTTATACCTTCTCGGCCTACGTCATAACTATGGGCGTACCATTTTTGACCCGGTACTGCCTAAAGAATACGATGGCCTTGCCGCACAGATGGAATTCCAAGGGCGTAATGTGAAGTTTATTTATTGTGTCAGTGGAAATGAAAATGGTGTCAGCAGGATAGAAATTAACGGCGTGGACTTTGAATTTGTTAGGGAAGCTAACCTGTATCGGACAGGCGGAGCGATAATCGATGATTCGGTACTGGCTGCGGCTTTGAATATGGAATGTAATACTATAAAAATCTATACATAGCGACAGAGGAAAGATGGATTTGAAACAACATCATATCACTGCCAGAGAAGATAGGATTCCTTTTACTCAGAAGGTTGCTTACGGAATGGGTGCTATAGTTCCGATTATAGCGATTAGTTCTGTGAATCATTTCACTTCTCTTTATTACATTATAGGCTTGGGGATTAGCCCGATTCTTATTGGCTATGCTTCGGCGATACCAAGGGTATGGGACGCCTTTACCGATCCGCTGGTAGGGAATCTTTCAGATAACACACGTTCACGGTTTGGCAGACGAATTCCATATGTTTTGATAGGAGGTTTACTGGTTGGTATTACATTTGCGATGTTATGGATGCCGCCGGCAGGCTGGGGGCAAAAGGCCGTCTATGCCTATTTCTTAATAATGCTATTAGTCTTTTATACTGCGATTACCGTCTTCATGGTGCCTCATGGTGCGCTGGGGCTTGAGATGTCTAATGATTACCATGAAAGAACCAGAGTGTTTGCGTATGCCAGCTTTATCGGAAATGTGGCTGCTATTGTGTCGCCATGGCTGTATTACATAGCCAATAGGCCTGTTTTTAAGAGTGATGTCGAGGGTATAAAGTGGGTAGGCATTGCTATAGGGCTGATTTTCTTTTTATCAGCAATGGTGTGTGCCTTCGTTTGTAAAGAGTCTAAGCTGGAACAGGCCGAAAAGCAAAAGAAAGTGAAGTTTTGGGAGAGTGTTAAAATTACTTGTAAGAATCGCACATTTATAATGATGGTGGTTATTTTTGTGCTTGTAATAGTTGGGTTTCAACTCGTCATGGGTTTTAACAGTTTCATAATGATCTATTATATATTTTCCGGCAGTAAAGACCTGGCGTCTAAATGGATGGGATGGAACGGAACTATCTGGGCTGTGGTTGCTATTATTGGTATTTTTCCGATGACGTGGCTATCGAGTCATCTGGGTAAAAGAAGGACTGTTATGGTTGCTCTTATTGTTATGACAATAGGAAACCTTTTAAAAATCGTATGCTATAGCCGAGAGTATCCATGGCTTACTTTCATACCAACTGCCATGTTATCATTTGGAATGGTAATTGTCTTCACGCTTGTAAATGCTATGAATGCCGATATCTGTGATGAGGATGAACTTGTAACAGGAAAAAGGAGGGAGGGGAGTTATTATGCGGTTTACGGGTGGTGGTGGAAAGTGGCTGCCTCTATAGCAACTGTTATTAGCGGTTACATTCTGAAGACAGTGAGATACGACCATAATCTTGCCCAGCAGTCAGATTCAACACTCTTTTGGCTTAGATTCTGGGAAATAGGCTTGCCCGCAATTCTGTGCTTAGTAAGTGTGTTATTACTGACTAAATATCCTCTAACTGAAGACCGTGCTTACGAGATTAAGGAATTGCTTAAAAAACGCAGGCTCGCAGCAATCGAGGCTGAATCCGGACAGAAGGAAGGTGCATAAAATTTTGATGAGTAATTTACCTAAAATAATCTTGGCAATCGAAAACCATCGGGCATATGACCAAGGGCTTTTGAACGGCATATCCAGATATGCAAACCTGAATGGGCGTTGGCTGTTTCTTTATGAAAAAGACGGTATTCACAGGTCTTTGCATAGTATCGAAAAAATCAAACCTGATGGTGTAATTGTCCGTATTTCTAAAAACGAAAAAGTTATAGAAAAAATACCCGATAAGATGCCATGTATCATTTTAGGTGCTGGAGAAACTATCAATGGCCGGATAAATATCATCGGAGATTCTGACAGGATAGGAGAGATGGCAGCCGAATATCTTCTGTCATTAGGTTTCAAAAATTTTGGGTTCTGCGGAGTTGAACGAGAGATCTGGTCACATAAAAGAGCGGTAAGTTATACGAAAGTTCTTCGAAATGCCGGCTATGATGTCAGCTCGTATTCATATCCCTTCAGTGCAAAATCTGATTTTGCAAGAGAGTTGCCGGCAATGATGGAATGGATTGAATCGCTATCGAAACCAATCGGAATAATGGCAAGTAATGATGAAAGAGGGTTCCATGTTTTAGAGGCCTGTAAAGCCGCCGGGGTAAATGTTCCTGAGGAAGTCGCAGTTCTTGGAGTTGATAATGACGTTGCAAACTGCGAGTTTGCAACGCCGCCATTGTCCAGTATTGCGTTGAGTACAGCTAAGGCTGGTTATGAAGCTGCAAGACTTCTAGATAGTATGATGCGGGAAGGTGTAAGTAGTGTAGGCAAAAAAGAAGTGGTAGTAAAACCTACTCATGTAGTAGCACGACAATCCACAAGTGTGTTTGCTGTGCCTGATAAAGTGGTGGCAGAGGCGCTCGATTTTATAAGAAACAATGTCAAAATGCAGATTCAAGTTAGCGATGTT
This sequence comes from Planctomycetota bacterium, assembly GCA_003644295.1. GTDB lineage: Bacteria > Planctomycetota > Phycisphaerae > Sedimentisphaerales > Anaerobacaceae > B140-G9. The sequence goes on along the minus strand of QNBZ01000002.1, from coordinate 3,343 downwards.
GCTGAATTTGTTTCAGTTTCCAGAAGAGAACTTGAAAGACGATTCAAGAGGTATCTGAACCATTCAATTCATCAGGAAATTAAACTTAAAAAAGTGCAACTGATTACAAAGATGCTTCTTGAGACATCAGATACCATCTCAGAGATTGCATCTGAACTGGGATTTTCAAGTATAGCTCATATTAGCCGGTATTTCAGAGATATTGAAGGAGTCAGTCCTATAGAGTACAGGAGAAGGAATTTATGTGTTGTTTAGTGAAATTACAGGAGTATTTCAGGGCTTTTTCAGTCGATAAGTTCTTGGTCGCAAAATGGTTAAAAGTATCCGCAAAATGGTGTTCTTTGGGATGTGGAATAGTAGTAAAATGTAGAAGTATGAAAACGTTATGACATTATGGGACGTTAGCCAAAATTATGGTATTTTGTGGAGTTTTTTGAAGGTTTAAGGTTTGGTGAGGGCTTGGGTGTTAGATATTGGGTGCGTTGCCCAATGTTATCAAAACACTCTTGGACGAAAGTTAATTTTATTTGAGGAGGAGACGAAAAGCGTGAAATGAAGGTCAAAAGTTGGTGAAGGTTAAAAATCTATGTTAAGGGCGTTCTGGTGGTCAGAGCGCGGAAAATACGGATGGCTGCTTGAAGACTGAGAGTGGGTCAGGACTCTTTGAAAAGTTCAGTATGTTTTAATCTTCTACGTGTGGTTATTTTTATTGGTGAAGGCTATAACGAATGTTAAACACGTATTTCGCAGCGCAAACCAGCGATAAGTTTAACTGTCGTAGAGGGTTGTTAAAGGCCACATTGTGGAGGAAACATCGAAATAAACACCATTGAATTGAAAGGTGTTATTTTTCAAGCAGTTGCGTGTTTTGCAGATGTCTGAATGTTGTTTTTGTTTTAGTTTAGAGAGGAGGAGTATTATGTTAAAGAAGTTAATGTTAGTAAGTTTTGTTTTGCTTTTGGGTGTATCTGTAACCGCTCGAGCTGATGAGTTGATATTAGACCCTAGTATGGAAATAGGATGGGACTGGGGCTGGACGAAAGGAGAGACGCCGTCAGGTGCAGCGAACATTGAGTGCTGGGCTAATCATACAGGCAACTCGGGTATGGCAATGAGAAACTGGGTTGACTCAGGAACCGGTTTCGCTTACCAGGACGTTCCTGTAACCGGAAGTACAACCTACAACTATACGCTTTGGAGCTTACGAGATGCGGGCGATTTGACAGGTGACTTTTATATGAATGTCGAATGGTATGCCGGCGGAAGCAAGATTGGGGAAATGGGAAAGACCACCATTCCTGTTCCCTCGGATGACTGGGTTCAGCAAACTCTCAACCCCACATCTCCGGCGGGCAGCGATACAGCTCGTGTTATATTTGGCTCCGATACTGTCAATTTGACCGGCAAGTTTGATGATGTGGACTTTAGCGGCCTTTTGGCAAATCCCAGTTTTGAGGATCGCTGGACGATGTCGGGAGTAGCAGGCTATGAAGGCTGGGCCGCCCACACCGGTAGTAGAGGTATAGCTGTGAGAACATGGGCTGGTTCTGAGGGTGAAGCGCACTATGATAACGTCAGTGTAACCGGCGGTGAGTCCTACCTATACACGCTTTGGGGCCTGAGCGATGACGTCATAACGCAAGGCAGTTACTATATGAAGGTTGAATGGTATGACGGCGAAAACCTTCTTGGTGAGTCGGTAAAGGATATTTCCGATGGCCTAACAAATGCTGACTGGACCCAGTTCAGTTTCAACGTTACAGCTATGGCTGGCAGCGATTCGGCTCGCGTTATGTTCGGCGGAACCGGCGTCAATGTAGTTGGCAAGTTTGATGATGCCAGCTTTGTTGAGGTTCCAGAGCCGGCAACAGTGTTTATATTGGGTCTTGGCGGATTGTTCCTGAGCAGACGCAAACGCTAATTTGATTTGTTTGATGTAACGGCCGTATCTTCCATCGAACAGGTGGAAGATACGGCTGGAGTTATGCCGATGTCAGGTGAGAAGGCATCGCAAAATGTACTATTGAGTTGCCGAAACGGCGGCACAAGAACCTTAAGGTTGAGGAATACATCAGGGAAGCTACAAAAAAATATCGGTAAAAGCAAAATATAAAAAAATATATTTTTATTCAGATGGAAATTTGAAAGGAGAAATTGACATGAAAAATGGCATGAGAAATGTGATTATACTGCTTTTTATTATGGGATTGGCCGGCAGTGTCTCGGCGAATGAATTGGTTAATCCCGGCTTTGAAGATGGCGATTTGGGCGACTTCGGTTCGGTTACTATTCCTGGCTGGACGACCTGGGGATCAAGCGGTCGTCATCATGACGGGAGCGACGGCGCAGTAATTGATACCAAAGCCGTGAAAGAATGGCACTGTGACACAGGTATCTACCAGGATTTCCCTGCCCTTATGGGTCGGGAGTATGAGGTTAGTATCAATGCTCACACCTTATCGACTGATAGACTTAAAGGTTGGGACGGTCTTTTCAAACTTGAGTGGTTCGACGCAGATGATTACAAGATTGAGGATGTAAATATAGGGTATTTTTATGGTGCTAAAGACCCCTGTTCGCCGGGAGAACCCGGCGATCCCCCTGATACCTGGAAGGTTATTTCAGCCACAGAAACAGCACCGATGCCGGCTGCTTACGGTAGAGTTGTTATGTGTCTGGTTTCTGGAGATAACTGGTACACAGGTACGGCGGGTGCTGTTCACTGGGATGATGTTTATGCCGGTTTGGCCTATGCCGCTCAGGATCCAAGCCCCGCTGATAACAGTTCCGTCGATCCTGGGGAATCTACTACGCTTAGCTGGACTCGTCCTGACCCCCGCCAAGAGGGAGATACTATTCTTTGCGATGTCTGGTTCGGAACAGACCCCGATATGCCAGGGAGCAACACGAAAATTCTTGATAAGCAGGATGCGAATTCTGTTGTAGTTGGCACCCTGACTATGGATGAAATTTATTACTGGAGAGTTGACTGTTACGATCCTAATGGAACAGGTCCGGAGATAAAGACCGAGGGTAGGGTTTGGACCTTTGATACCGGCAATGCCACACCAACGGTTGATGCTGGTGATAAGCAGGTGGTTTGGCTGGCATCAGGCAGTGCAACAGTTTCTCTTGATGCTACGGCTTCCGATGACGGCCTGCCGAATCCTCCTGGCGAATTAACGTATGCCTGGACGGTGGACAGCGGTCCTGGAACACCGTCATTCGATTCGAATGACATTGAAGACCCCAATGTTACATTTACTGTGGCGGGAGATTATGTATTGCGCCTGACAGTTAGTGACAGCGATAAAGATGCAAATGATGTGGTTACTATCAGAGT
>QNBZ01000001.1 GCA_003644295.1 Planctomycetota bacterium | reverse complement strand
GGACGGACTCAGAATGACGATTGGTAAAGTCAACGGAAAGGGATTTGCATTTGTTGACCCAGAAGACGTGAAAGAGAAGGACCCGAATGTGTCGAAAAGAATACCGGCTATAATAAAGGAAATCGAAGACAACTTTCCCGACAATACCATTCTTGATGGAGAATTTCTAGCTATTCATCCTAATGGTAAAGAAATGCTTCATAGGACGGTGGCGAATTCACTCTTAAACTCAAAAGCATCTGGAGAAGAGCTGGAACGTTATGCAATAATTGTCGTATTCGATATAATTTACTTTGAAGGAGAAGATTTACGCAATCTTCCTCTTCATGAACGTCTAGAATATCTCTCTCGATTGAAACCAACAGAGCACATTTGGATAGAAAGAATTGCTACTACCTTCGAAAAGAAAGCTGATGGATATATTTGTGATGGTTCTAATATCGATTGCATCCTAAAGGCTGCAGAGATTATTCGTGATGCTAAGAATGGTAGACCAAAGTTCTGTGCAGAGGGTGTAATGCTGAAACGTCTGGATGGTCCATACGAGTCTCCTCAGAATCATTATTGGATGAAGGTGAAGTTCTATCATGAGCTTGACTTGCGAGTCCTCGATAAGAAGCTAGTGAAAGGCACTAAGGACGTTTATAACTACTACCTTGGATATGATACACCGCGCGATTATGCTGAAGCGTATCTAAATATGACAACAAAAGATTGGTATGGTAAAGTTCATTGCTACAAGAATGGTAAAATTGTAGCTGTTGGCAAAGACTGCAAGAAGTATCTGAATGATAATTCAGTGATATTTGTAACATTGATGGGCAAATCAGATAATCATAAAGAGAGAACACAAATCAAAATCGGCGATATTATAAGGATAGCGGCCGAAGAAGTGCTGAAGTTTGATAACGAGAAATTTCCAGAATATCCACGGTATTCCTTTTACATAGGAAGAGTGTTGGAACCAATCCCTGAGAAAGATGTTACGGATTCATTGGAAACTATTGATAAATTATCATCATTTGAGCCGCAACGAATACCAATTGAAGAGCTGCAACATATTCAACAAGACATTGCCAAAATTGGTGACACCTATGTTAGAATAATTAAGATTGGCGATGCGCGTCTTAGTTGAATATCCAGATGGCTCTCTTCAATTTGTAGACTCATCTTCACTTGAGAATCTCTCATTGGCCGAGTACACCAAACTCTATTATTCAGATGCGGTGCCAGACACTTGGCGTAAAATACTCAAGGATAAAGCTATTACAAAAGAAGATGTTTGCGAATGGCTATCTCTCAAGCATATTCCAGAAGATATCTATGAAAAATTGAAGAAGGAATTGGAGCCGCTTCCAAAGATATGCTATGTTGACTACGACGAAGGCATTGCTTGGGCACAGATGCATATTCGCGGACTTAATTTAGACGATACTAAGAAATATCTTGAGGGTAAGTTGTCCTTTGCAAAATTAATTCAAGGTCACTCGATTCATGTGGATTTGAGAATGAAGTTCAAGAATTCCTTCGTTCAATGGGTAATCACTCAAGACCATATTCCGGATTACTTCGATACAATTATAGGTCGGAGGGACCCAAAGACAGGTAATGCATCAAAAGGACTTGCAATTGTCAAGCCATCGGCGTTGGAACCTACTCAGGCGGTTAAAGCAAAGGAAGACTTGATTATTGGTCCCGAGGATGCAAAACTAATAGAGAAATATGTCCTCTTTGATAAATCGTATATCATTGAAGCTGGAGACGTAGGTGCCACCGCATACAAAAATGCATATATGTGTGCGATTTGGCTTGGTAAGGTGAAAGCAGGAGTTCAGAGACCTGATTTGCATGAATATTTCCTCTATCCAAGCACGGACATGCCTAAGCGTAATCAAGAACTCTTTAATGGCCGTTTCATAATTAGATGCTTTAGAGCTGGGAAAGATAAACGCTGGTGGGTTTGGAAGGCATACGATGACCCTTATCCAATGGATTCAATACTCCATGCCGATTGTGGCCATTACTATCCAATAAAAGCTGAAGAGCTCGATAAATTCGGAAGAGAAGCATATAGAGAAATGTCTGTAGAGAAGTTTTCTGAAAAGCTGTCATGTAAACCATGAATGGAGTCGGGAAAGCAATAGAAGAACTTAAAATTCTGTATTTTAAAATTCTTAAAGAGCTTACGAAATAAGGATTATGACGCTGGAAGAAAACTTTCGTGAATTCTATGGTAGAGTGCTTGCTACCTTAGAATCGATAAATAAGAATGAAGATGAACTATCAGTAAGAATAAGAAGTCTAGAGGATAAAATCGACAGCAAGACTGATGAGATATGGGCTGCGGTAAATTCGATGCGAAGTGGTGTTATAAAAGACCTTATATCCGACATATCCGCCGTTAAAATGAAGGTTTCAATTCTCTATTGGCTACTTGGAGTAATGTTCGTCTTCCTTCTAGGACTAGTCGGGAAAATAATCTTAGGAGCATGATTGAAACTAAGGAGTTGAAAACGCTATCTCAACTCGGTGAGTTAGAATACGCTCCAGTTCCTCCCTCAGGACGTGGCGACAAAGGAAAAAAGATAAAGCTTAAAGATATACTTAATAAGTTGAAGCCATTCTCAGTTAGAAAGCCAGTTGCATATATTGTTGGCTCTCTCGCAGTTCATGGTGAGAGCAATAACGATATAGACATTGTTGTTCGCGGAGAAGATTGGTCTCCAGAGCAGAGGATGGCTTTTGACTTCAGAATATACAGAATGTTTGCAGACATTCTTGGAGTTCCATATGATGAGGTACCTAAATACGTTTCCATTCATTATACATCAGCAGGCCCCTTTACTTCTTATGTCCCCATATACGAAGAAACATTCATTCCAATCAAGAATCCACAGATTGTTCATATGTCAAAGTCTAATGGCATTCATTTTGATTTGCAAGGAAACTTTAGAGTCATGTCGAATGGCAAAGCAAAGAAGTCACGAAGAATTATTGCAGGTTATGCATCCGTAGCTATAGTTGATAAGGATAATGAAATTATTCCAGTTGAAGTTCTTAAGGATGCAATTAAAACCCTCTTAAATGATGAGTTCTATGCCAACGTTATGGTCAAGCATCAGAATATACAAATTGGCCGAATCCTTAGAGAATACGGCAATTTAAAGACTCATGTAGATGATAAGGGTCTTTTCATAGTTGCAGAAATAAGAGACGATTTAGAGATAGCAAATAGGGTTTGGGAAGATATTCTGAAAGGTAAATTGAATTCATTTTCTATAGCTGGAGAAGCATTGCTTTCGCATAGAGAGTGTGACGAGAACCAATGTTATACAGTAATTGATAAGATTAACATCTATGAGGTTTCAGTTTGCGAATCTCCAGCTAATCCTCTTTCAGGCTTTATAGTGATATCTAAATCAGAAGATGTATGTGGATGTGAGAAGACAAATGAGAATATGACTGAAGACATATTGGAGACTGGTGTCGTAAAAGATGAAGAGTGCAACACCGAAGAGCAGACAGAGACAGTCAGCGAAGAGAAAACGGAAACAGAGGACATTGAGACTTGGAAAGAAGAAATAGAGAGAAAGTTGGAGAGCCTCACAAAGATTGTATCTGAGCTTGTCAACAGTAAAACCAAAGAAGAGGAAGAAGAAACGAAAGAGGAAGTAAAGGAAGAAGAGACTGTTGAAGAGAAGCAGGAAGACGAGGATAAGGAAGGTGAAGAGACAACCGAAAAGCAGGGTGGATTAGTCGGGGCTATTGTTGATGCGCTTACAAAATTAATTGATGAAGTAAAGAGTGACAGTACGAAGGCAAAGCTGCAGACTATTCTTGATATGGTTGCAAACCTTCGCAGGAGCAATTATCCGTATCCTTACCCATATCCGACAAGCTATCCTTACCCATCGAAGTACCCATATCCAACCAAGGCAGAGTGGCATGAAGTTGTTGTCAAGGCTATTGATGACCTTTGGGAGAAATACGAAGCATTTAAAAGCGATAGCGAGAAGGCAAAGGAGATTGAGCAATTAAAACTTGAGATTAAAGCAAAGGATGACCAGATAAATGCACTGCAGAAGAGATTGGAGGCTCTCGAAAAAGCAGAGAAACCACCGGAGACAATCAATAAGTCAGAGGATGAAGAAGAGGAAGAAGAGTACTCAGATATTGTTATAAAGCACGGCACGATATATAGATGTTAAGCAGTATATCTTAGATATGTCGCTAATGTTGGAAAGAAAGGAGGATAAGCGAATATGGCGTTTATAACAATAGATGATGACATAGGTATACAGCTCGGAACATTTGCATTTTCCTTCAAGGCATCCGGCTCTATTGAGAAGGGACAGGCTGTAAGGCTTGTAGACGATAATACAGTAGCAGCTACGTCTGCCGGAAATCAGGATGCAATTGGCATTGCGGACTACGATGCATCTGATGGCGAGATGGTTGCTATTTACTGTGCAGGGAACATAGTTAGATGCGGTATATCAGGTTCGAGCATACCATCCGTAGGAGCAACAGTCGGTGCCTACAAGGAAGGTTATCTTTCCGGAGATAGTACCGGAAGAAACTGTGGAATCGTTGTGGAGGCACCATCTAGCAACCCTGGCGTGGGTAAGGTGCTTCTCATTTAAGTTCCTCTCATCTAATGTATGTATGTAAAGATGTTTTGAAAGACGTTTGATATATATGAGTAAGCTGACAAGATTGCTCCAGCTTGCATACGCTGGCAACTCAGAGAGGAAGAGACTCCTGAATAACCCGCATGTGATTCACGACCTTGGCGGTAAAGACTCCAAGACATATAAGACACTTTTGCAGTCTGATTCAATCTCCGAGACGACTCTTCTGCAGGAAGAGGTTCATAAGACGGTAGTCGAAGGCGCTGAGCCATACAAATGCTTCAGAGATGTTCTTCCAGTTATAAAGACGGATTCCTACTCCGTCAGAGTCGTCACATCTCAGGGTAATGCATACGCAGAAGATATAGCTGAGGGAGCTGAGATACCGATTGATACAACTTCTTATGCGAAGACTGACATTACAATCAAGAAGATAGGTACAAGACCACTCATCACAAACGAACTGATTGAGGATGCCCTCTTCGACGTCGTTGAGCTCGAGCTGAAGAAGGCTGGTGCCAGATTAGAGAACAAACTGAACAGAGATTGTCTCCAGGCAATACTCAAGGACCTTGATGGCATCACGGATGTCGACCCAGCTGGTACTGCTTTGTCAGTCACAGATTTAGCAACTGCAAGAGCTCTTGTTGAGTCTGAGGGCAGACTGCCTGACACACTGATAACCCATCCAATTGCAGAGGGTCAGCTACTTAAAGACAGCAACTTGGTTTACGTTGCATATGCTGGTCAGGGCAGAACCCTCGAGACTGGAGAACTGCCGAGAATTCTTGGCCTGAGACCATACACTCTGTCGGTTACAACTGAAAGCGGATTCACATACTCTTGGGATGGTACAGATGCGGACAACCACTACTATGCATTGGTTCTCGATTCCAAGAATGCTGCCTTCATAGCAATGAGGAGAGATATAACAATAGAACAATATGATGACCCAATACACGACCTGCTCGGTATATCGTGTACCATGAGATATGGAGTTGCAGTAGTGGACGACAAGGCTGGAGTAAGAATACTCGCGAAGTAGTCAGGATGATACGGCTAAGCCTATTAGGCTGTGATTCATGTATGTGATATATGTTATTCCGTCCAACCATAATATGCTTACTGGTAAAGGCTCCGAGGCTTGGATGAAGAAAAGCTACGAAGAAAAGCGAAGGAAAGCATTAAAGGATAGAAGAAAATTTGATGAAGAAGAACTTGAATACCTTGAGATATCCTTCCCCAAAGGCGGTGGACGAACGAAGCCAAGCACATACAAAATAAAACAATTCCCGTTTCCGACATCTGGTAGGCGAAAAGTTATAGACATTAGGACATTACCTTGGATAGGTGATTGATATGGTTGACTACACCCCTAAATTTGTTAGCGAAGCGGATGTTCGTACTTTCTTTACACCGCCAATACCTTATGATAAAGTATCAAAAGCTGAAATACTCCTAAAAATCCAAGCCGTTGAGGAGTTTGTGATTAATGCATATTTCGGCGGCAAGACGCCGCCAGCAGATAAAGTTAAGGTTCCAATTCTCCTCTTAGTAGCGTCCAAACTTATCTATTCTCCTGCACTCGCCAAAGATTATCTCACTATTGATTCTGAAAAACTTGGTGACTACTCTTACAAAATTGCTGCTTCCTCTCCTAGAAGCAGAACCAAAGTTTCTCCGTATGAGATTGCAAAAACGTGGGAGCAAATCGCTCTCGACATATTGAATTCAATATCTCCTGTTTGGAAGATTAGGCTCTCAAATGAGTCTTAATGTTTCACTTCTCACCATTTCTCTATGACGTTCAAATCCTTATTGAACACGACTGTAACAATTCTTTCAAGAACACCGACAATTAATGAGCTTGGCGAACGTATATACTCATGGAGTTCTGGAAGCAGCATAGAAGCTAGAATTGTACCAATAACCATTGAGGAGCGTCTCACATTATCCGGCGAATATGAGCATGCCAGATATAAGGGCTTTCTTCCATCATCTGCGTCCATTACTGAGAAAGATAGATTAATTTGGGGAAATAAGACTCTTGAAGTTCTTGCTGTATATTCAGATTCATCTCATCATCATAAAACGGTGATATTACGTGAGATTGAGGGTTGAATTTAAGGGATTTGATACAATCTACAACAAATCTCGCAAATTTCTTAATATCTTAAAGACTCAGTCAATTTATGCTGCAATTGACGGTGCAGAAAAGACGGCTGACATTGCTCTTCAAAATCTTCGAGAGAAAGCGAGAACATATGGACAGTCAACAGACCCAATAGAAGAATCAAAGAGAATTGTTGCTACTCCTAAAGCGACAAGAGCTGTAGCAGAGCTTAAGTTTACATCTAAACATGCAGCAATTGTTGAATTTGGTAGACCAGGATGGGCCATTATTTCTACACGTCCAATAAAAATTTCTCTGGGAACTGGTGCTGCAGAGCCTAGACGTGGTGGAATATATCGTGGATGGCCAATAGGCAAAGAGCAGGGAGCTATAGTTGCGTTCAGAGCTATGGTACGTTTGCAGAGTGGATATCACTATCTCACAAATGCCATAAGCGGAAGGAAGAATCGCAAGCAAATTAGAGATGTAATTGCATCGTCTTTGCGACGTATAATATATTCTATGCTTTGAAGATGTCGCTGGCAGCAGACGTTGAGTTAAGGAATTTGCTGATATCTGATACAGAGTTAACTCAAATGGTAAATCCAGAAAACATAATAGTTGGATGGACAAAAGCTCCAACATCATATCCCTGCATAGTTATTGTCCAAGTTGGAGGTGAAGACTCAGCTTCTCTAGGATATGCAACGGCACCTAGCGGTCAGAGATTATGGGAAGAAAGAATAAGTTGGCAAATAAACATATTCTCCGATGAATCTCGAAAGCAAACTCTTCAGATAGCAGATAGAATTCGCGAGATTCTCTTCAATGCGGATGGTATATATTATAAGACCGCTGATGTCGACACCTATGAAGACAGTATCAACGCATATAGAAAAATTGTTACATGGACCAGAGTCAAATTTAATGAAGATTGAATGTATGTCAATGTTGATGGAGTAGGTGAATAATATGGCAGGAATAGTTAGCGGAAAGGACGCAAAAATCTACATCGCCACATCTGCCGGAGATTTGCCAAATAAAGGGCACCAACTCTGGGGAATATCTGATTTCTCCTTAACATTTTCGAGAGATACAGTTGAACAGGAGCTCGTTGGAATGCCTGGTAACTACTTCAAAATAGGCGGTCTTTCCGTTGAAGGTTCTTTCACGAATTGTAAGTTTGCTGCTTCCGGTGCTGCAGACTCTCTCAAGAGTATCGTAGAATCAGAATACGTCCAAATATCTGGTTGCGTGTCTGATGGCTCTCTCCGCTGGTACTTCGTCTCATGCCAGATTACTGGTTATGACATATCAATAGGCGATGCAGATACGATATCAGAGGCGTCTATCGACTTTACAGTGATGGACCCATATAATGTGACCTACTCCAATGGATATATAACAGACGCGTCGTAATATGGCGACTGAAACCTATACCGGAGAAAATGCGAGCATAACAATCAAAGGACTGTCTCATGCTGCATTAGGTATTTCAGACTTCTCATTGACTCTTTCAAGAGATACCATTGAAGAGCCATTGGTCGGTGAAAAAGGAAACTTCTATATGCAAGGTCCAATCAGCGTTGAGGGCTCTCTAACAGCTGCAAAGTTATCTCATTCAGCTGCTGGAGCTTTATTGGAGGCTCTTATAAATGGTAATACGGTTGAAATATCTGGATGCGTTGGCGACAAATCTCTGCACTTCTACTTTAAATCTGCTCAGATAACAGGATTTGATATATCCATTGGAGATGCGTCCACAATTACTGAAGGGTCCATAGACTTTTCATTGCTAATGCCATACAAAGTATCTTCGGTGACATATCTGCCTGGCGGTGGAACATACATCAAAGACTTCTGAAGTTACATTTGAGCCTATATGTTTAATGTCCAGAGCTCATAGTTAGGAGGTTCTGTTGATGGCTGAAAAGCAGACGTCCCAAACAAGACCAAATGTTAGTGAAGAGGAAAAGAAGGAGTTCCTAGAAAAATTGAAGAAGACTGAAGAAAAGAAGAAAATTGAACTGCTCAGACAGCTCGCAACTAGAGAAAAACTTGAAAGAGATTATGAGGAAGATACAATCTTTGTGACATTCTATACATCACCTGAAACGAAGCGAACAATAAAGGCAAAGAAGCCAAGTCCACAAGAAATGATAGATATATTGATGCTTTCTGCCGAAGCTGCGAAATACGAAGGACGTGCTGACCCAGACTCTTTAGCTAAGATGGCCGAGATATATCAGAAATTGCCTAAGCTTGCTGCTAGGCTTTCCGTTGATGAAAAACTAGACGAAGAATTCTGGTCAAAACATGTCTCCTTTACGACTCTCCAAAATTTCATATTCGAACTCATAGCAGCTACTCAACGCTCCACATTAATCAGCGAGGAAGAACTCGAATCCTTTCGTAAAGAGTGATTTAGGCCTTCTCGAAGGAAAGCTTTGTGAATTCTTCCGGGTAACACCGAAACAACTCGGACGGTTAAGACGTGAAGACCCTATTGGCATGATGTTTATAGAAAGATATTTGCTGTATCTTGCTGAGCTCAGAGAACAGCAATATAAGAAGATGCTGCAAGAACAGAAGAAGCGGAGGTTCAGACGTAAGTGAGCTCTGGATGTATATTTCATGTTTCTCTTCATGTTTAAATAGAGTATAGATGGAATATGCCTGCAACGGTATATATTAAGGAAGTTACAGGTTCTGAAGCATCTCCCACACTCACACTGAAGGATACATCCAATCCATCGAGATACTACACTGCAGACAGACCAGAATCCAATCTAACTGACTATCCAATCCCGATTCCAGATAGTGGGACCAATCGTTCCTATTGGAAGAGCCACTGTTTAGACGTTACGAGTCCGCCATCTACACACATCAAAGATATCAGATATTATCAGACTTGGGATAGCTCTCCACATGATGACTGGGAGTTAGGAACTGGCGGTGATTTAATAGTCGGTGTCTCTTCAAGCTCAGAGAGTGATTGGAGAACGAAAACACAAGGATGTCCATTTAGCCAGTACGACCAGGCAACTGGTACGGAAGGTGAGACTGGAGACCCCCTCGAGACGACACACTCATACTATTCATCTACGCCTGGAAAGTATACGAGCATAACACACTTCTCCTCGCAGTCTAGCGCGCTTATGGTACAAGCTGGAGTTGCATTCACATCCTCTCAGACAGGACAGTCACATCTGGTAGTTACACAGCTTATTGTTGGTCCAGGAGCTACACCGGGCCTGAAGGACTTGAAGACTGCAACGTTCGTGTATGATGAGGCGTAATGTTTAATGTTTATTGGAGATTACAAGCCATACAAGGCGGTGGAAATGGCATCCCAGCCTCGCCCTCTCGTATATTTTTGGATAGCACATTATAATGATGGAACCTATGCAAGTCAGTTTGATTTGAATACATTTAAAGAGAACTCTATTAAGATTATTGACAACTCTAAGTTGGTTAAGATTGGTTGGTATCCCATTCCATATGATTTAGCTGTTGAATTGAATAAGCGTGGGATACCTGCAATTTCCAATCCTCTTCTTCCGAAAATTGAAGTTGAGATTAATAAGAATAAACGTTTTATCCTCTTTATGAGGAATTTTATCTCAATTGAAGAGTTTAGAATTTGTGAGAATTGTGGTAAAGAATTTCAGGCTACTGGAAGCGTCAAATTCTTTGGAGATTCCTACTGGCGTTCTCCAATCTGTCCACATTGTGGAAAACACGACTATTGGCAATGTAAGCAATGTGGAGAGAAATACGATTTATTCAGCGCTACTGAATCCACTCCACCTGAGAAGGGTGGACATGGTCATTGCCCAAAATGTGGTGGCTATCTTGAACTAATAAGAGTGACAAGCAAGCAATATACTCGCGAACGAAGATGGCGGTTATATGTCGTCGGCTTTCAGGAAACCATTGCTGGTAGAAATTATAAAGTTATGCTGTATGCTGACGAGAATGGTAATGTCGAAATGAAATATGAATAAATATGGCATTTAACGATACAAAATCTCCAGGCGATATAATACTTGCTGAAGACTGGAATGATTTTGTGGATTACACAGAAGGAATATCAGGTCAGTTAGCATTGCATACTTCCAATAATAATATTCATCTCACACCAGAACAGAAATCACAACTCACTGGTGGTGGTGACACATCATTACACTATCATTCAGCCGATAGAGACCTATCAAATGCAACCGGCGTGTTGGACATTTCTCATGGAGGCACAAACAATACGAGCTTCTCAGATGGTTATTTCATTGCATATGACGGAACGAAACTTGCATCTACAACCTATAATTCTTCATCTTTTGCTCCTGCTTCGCATACGCATGATGCTAGCGATATTACATCTGGAACGCTTTCCACAGCTAGATTTTCTGCTTATGATGATTTAGTTGATGAAAACAAAATAGGTAGCGGCAGCGACCAAGTTGCTTCCGGCTCTCACTTACATGATGATAGATACTATACAAAGAGTCAGTGCGATGAGAACTATTTCCCCTCTTCTACGGGTCATGACCATATTACAAATACATCCAATCCGCACAACGTAACCTATTCTCAAGTCGGTGCAATTCAAGACGCCAATGATACAGTAAAGAGTAGCCACATAGATTGGGGAACTGGCACAAACCAAGTTTCTCTTGATGATGTTCCCGATGGTACGACTTATGGAAAGCTCACAATAACTCAAAGAGACGATTTGACAGATGGCGGTGATAGCTCACTTCACTATCATTCAAGTGATAGGGATTTATCAAATGCGACAGGTATATTATCCATTGACCATGGTGGAACAAATAATTCTTCATTCACCACTGGAAAGTTCATTGCGTATGACGGTAGTAAGCTGGCATCAACATCATATGATGAAAATTCCTTTGCTCCAGCTACTCACACTCATGATGCTTCTGATATAAACTCTGGAACTTTGGCATATGAGCGTGGAGGCCTCAACGCTGATGTCTCGTCTTTTGATGGGTTAGTTAAAATCGCTGGTGGTTCTACTTCTTATGTAACAGACAACTCTGCCAATTGGAATACTGCTTATGACCACTCTCAGGACTCTTCTATCCACCTAACTGCCACTCAGAAAGATGCATTAACTGGTGGTGGAGATACAGACCTACATTACCACTCTTCTGACAGAGATTTATCTAATGCTACTGGCATTCTTGCTGTTAGCAATGGTGGAACAAACAATTCATCATTCACAGCAGACAAATTCCTTGTTTATGATTCCGGTGAAGATAAAATAAAATCTTCTTCTTATGATGCATCATCCTTCGCCTCTGCAACACACACTCATGCACTGTCTGATTTATCCGATACTTCAATCGACTCTGAGGCAGATGGACATACACTCACTTATTTGGATGGCTCTTGGCAAAATACACTTCCTCCCCTGACGTTTGCTTCTCCAGCAGTTGGTCTCAAAGGAAATCGTTATATTAGACTTGCACGATTCAAATTACCAAGCAATAAATCCTTCTATCTCTGGCAGGCTTGCATATCAGATGTTGATGGCAATTCTGTGGCTGATTTAAAGATTGAGCTCCTCAGCGGAAGCACCGTAATTTATTCAACATCGAGTAATGTTGTGAAAATTGGCAATCCGCTTGCGAGTGTCGATGCAGGCTCAAATGTCACCATACGAATAATTTATTCAGGAGCCTCTGTAAGCGACGATGATGATGTCAAATGTCTAGGCTTCATGGCTGGTAGCATAATATGAAAAAGCTAGATTTGGTAATTCTTATAGCGGTATTCAGTCTCCTAACCTGCGGATTATTGGGAATTTTTGGCCTAGCAGGTCTGCACATTTCTCCTCTTCTCGGGTTTATAGTCGCAGCATTCACTTCAGGTCTTATAGTGATATTTTCAAAGGATATTATATTGCGTAGATGGAAAGAATTTCTAATAGCGAGCACATTACTTGCATCATCAATCCTAATTCCAACAGCCGGCACTTTGGACTCTCAGGGACCAAATAGTCCCAATAAGGCAATAAATAATAATGAAGTCGGGACCATAGACTGGAGAGACCCAGATTGTGCTTGTGACTCCGACAATAAATATGCGTATGCTGAATATAAGGGCATCTTTCGAACTCATTATCTATGGACTCAACAATACGGATTTAACATTCCATCGGGTGCGACTATAAATGGTATAAAAGTGGAAGTCGAGAGGAAAGCGGATTTAAAGAATGGATATATAGTTGATTACAGCATACGGTTGATAAAATATGATGAAGTTGTTGGAGATGATAAGGCAGATACTAATACACATTGGCCAGACTCTGATGCCTATGCATCATATGGTGGAGACAATGATTTGTGGGGAGCAAGTTGGACACCTGATGATATAAATGATGATAAGTTTGGTGTTGCGATTTCTGCTAAAGTAGATGCTCCAGATGGTGGAAGTGCTCTTATTGACCATGTTAGGATAACTGTCTATTATACTACAGGCGGAAACACCGCACCTGAATTATCCAACGAAAATCCATCCAATGGTTCTACTAATGTTGCAGTATCAGATGCTGGAGTTACTTGTTCTGTATATGTCAGCGACCAAGACGGAGACACTCTCACAGTCACGTGGGCTACAAACGCTTCAACAGGAGAATGGCATAATGTCGCAACAGAAACCGTTTCTGCAAACACAACAGTTTCTCATACATATGAAGAATTTTATCAATACGACCAAACTTATTGGTGGCGGGTATATGTTGATGATGGAACAGAAAACGTGAGTGAGACATATCACTTCCACACTGAGGGCGAGACACACACAACTGATTGGTTTGACCCTGAGAACTATGGTTCCATCAAGAACGAATGGACGAATCCGCAAAATGCCTTAGAAGATGATGCCAATTATGCTATCGTATATTGCTCCTCTGATAAGGATGAAGAGGACTATTATACATTCGATGTTGACATTCCAAGTTATGCAACTATTAAGGGTATTGAAGTAGTATTTGAGGGTAATATATTGCTTGTAATACCTCAACCAGATGACTCTCGAATATCGGTCAAACTTTCATGGAATGGAGGAAGCAGCTGGAGCGAAAGTAAAATAATACAGTTTGAAAGTACTTCAGAAGAAGCGGTCTCTGTAGGTGGTAGTAATGATTTATGGGGAACACACAAATGGGTTCCAAACGATTTCTCGAATTCAAACTTCAAACTATTTGCTCAAGGAGTAGTAAATTCTTCAGGTCAATCCGCTGCAAGTCAGGTTGATTATATCAAAATGAGAATTACTTATTCTGTAACTTCAAACCAAGCACCTACCATCTCTAATCCTAATCCCGCAAACGGCTCAGTTGATATCCCTGTTTCACCAAGTGGTATTACATGTTCAGCATACTTTGCAGATGAAGATGGCGATACTCTCAATATCTCATGGTACTATTCCTATGATGGCTCAACTTGGTATTACGATGGAACGGATACAAATAAGGAACCTAATGCAACTTATTCTCATACCTATAGTGAATTTACGGAAGAAGGAACGACATATTATTGGCGAGTTTATGCTGATGATTCAATCCATAATACTTCTTCTGATATCTGGCATTTTAAGACCACCAGTCCACATATCTATGTAATTTGTGATGCAAGCGACTATGATTTGGCGACAGAATACAAAGAGTGGAAAGAGGCAAACACAGAATATGTTGTTTACATTAAGACCATAGACAGCATTGTAAACGATGAAGACTATTGGGCAGATGGGACATGGGGTGACAAAAATCCTTCAAATCCATGGTATGTTTCTCAGTCTTCTTGGAATGCAGCTTCTGGTTACAATGATACCGCTTGTAAAGTAAGAAATTTCATTCGTGATAAAGTTTACAATGATAATGCTATCAAAGCTGTATTGATATTTGGTAAGACAGCATACAGGTTGACTTATGAATCAGAGCCAATGTGGGACGATGTAGCAACAGTCGACATGTGGTACTTTGGTGCACTTAACGGCACACAGAACAAAGACGACGATGATTATTTCTGTGAAGGCGGAAGCGATTTAAGTGATGGTAAGATAGATATTCCAGTTGGTAGAGTTCCTTTCGAGACAGATTCACAATTCTATGCTTGGTTCAATAAAACAAAGGCTTACGAAGCACGGGCATATGATGCCGAGATTAATAAAAACGTCATTATGTACTCAATGAACATAAGCACATATGAAGTGAATGACGAAATATGGACTGATTATCTGAATTACACCTATCTCAACATCCTCGACAATGTTGGTTACTTAGACTCACCGGAATCGCCGGGCTTTGACCACTGTGTTAATGAGAGTGTGCATAATTCATCCGAAATGACGGAATATCTTAATGGAACTCATGAAGGCTATACAGAGGGCTTCTATATGTATCTCGTCAGGGCTCATGGAGGTTACTGGTGGGAAGACCCAGACCATTCGCCAGATGATGGGTGTTTTAACTACACTGGTGCAGAAGAAAAAGCCTTTATCGTGATTTCCTGCGGTTGTGGCGATAATGCTTGGCTGGATGATGTTCCAAACCAAGATACTCTTCCAGTTCTTCTCTGGCAGGTAGGTGGGGCTGTGATGACTATTGGAAGTACAAAAACTATCAGCGGTCCTGTTGTGTATCAGTGTATCCAATACATCTACGCAGATAATTATACATTCGGTGATGCGATAATGAATTTATTGAACGAAAAGGGCTTTACAACATCCTTTTCTGGATTATCAGTACTTGGTGACCCCACTCTTCGTCCAAAGTATCCAGAATACACAAACATTGAGGTTTACGGCCCCACGATGAAGAACAATACATTCAGCATTCCAGGTCATCCCTATGCTAAATTCAAATTTATCAATTTCAACAATAAGGACATTGATAGTGCAGATGTTTATTTCAAAGACGGAAACTGGCAGCTCGCTAAATCTTTCTCTGATGGTGATGTGGAAAATTACGGAATCTATTCAACTCTGTACTCAGGATGCTCCAGCACCGATACAACATATCTTATCAATGTTACTTGCACAGCGGATTCTGTCACTTCCAAAGCAGTCATGAAGTTCAAAACACATCCTTATGATAACAGCTGGTCAGTCTTCTATATAGAAAAGAATGATACCGACCAACTTCAGCCGCAAATTCATGGTCGACTTGATGGATTAAGTTATGCATACTACTACAAATATGAAGGCCTAATTGATGGCGAGTATCAAACACTGGAAGAAGGAGTAGGTTCCACTGAGCAGAATCAGATAACTATAAGTAATACAACATTTATGAGTGACTATGGCAACTACACTCTACGCTATACTATTTCATCGACTGGCGTGACAAGAACTAAGACTTTTGTTAAGACTATCAGAACAAATTATCCAACACCAGACCTTACTCTCCTTCCAAATGACAACGGTACAGTCAATGATGATGATATTACCGCACACGGTGCAACTTACAAATGGCAGTGTATCGATGATGGCTCTTCTCACGATAGCGACACAACATACATCGAGGGTGGTATCGGCGAAGAGACATTTAATTTTGAAGATACGACATCGAAGCTTAAATATTTGAAGATAGTTATAGTGTCGAGAGCAACCGGTGGTACATATAATCACCTATATGTCACATTGAAATCCGGCTTTCAACTAACAAGAATTGCGAAGATAAGGGTTGACAACACAAACTACCAAACATTTATCGTCTATATTTCAAAGAACCCCTTCACAAATGAAAACTGGACAGCTAATGATTTGACAAACTTAGAGGTTGGTTTCTACTTTGACCCGGCTATGGCGATACCATCACCGAAAATCAGATGTACATCTCTTTACATTGAAGGAACTATTGAAAACACACCGCCAACACTATCTAATCCGTCAGCGACACCATCGGTCGGAGAGGCAAGCAGCACGGTTTTCTATTTTAATATCACATATTCTGACCCAGATAATGATTCTCCAAGTGAGATAAAAGTTAATATCACTAAACCTGGATGGTATTTAAATGCAAGTATGACATATGTTTCTGGTGATAATTTAACCGGAGCCTTATATTCTTATTCCACTACACTAAAGGCCGGCGTCTATGACATATTGTTCTACGCTTTCGATGGAGAAGATGGAACAGTAAATGACCCTGATATTCAAGTCAAGTCCACATTCCGCATGGTAGTTCGTGCAGATGGAGAAGACTATTTCATATGGGTTGGAAAGAATTGCACAGCGTCTGAAGCTGTTGAAGACATTCCGGGATTCGATGAGGCATCCGAATATATTGCAATCTGGAATGGCACAACTTGGGATTCTGAGAATGGTCTTTGGATATTCTATTATGGTGATGGCACCGGCGAAGACTTCTATATCCACACCTACGATGTCATTAGAATTTATCTCACTGATACCGGAACCGTTGAGATATATGCAACTCCCAATAACTACATCAATTACAGCGCTACAAGAACAGTCCTTCTAATCAATTCAACAAATAAAGGAGCTAACTATACTGGTTATACTGGCTCAACTACAACGCTATCAGACATCGTTGATGACGCAGGCTTAGAAGACGGCGAAGTTATAGGCTATTGGGATAACAGCACTTACGAATGGGAGATATATGTTGTTGGCTTCTCTAATTTAAATGTAGAGATTGATAAGTTCACTGTAGTGTATACCAAAGTTGGTGACACCAGAACGTGGAATATACCTGGACCTGAAGCATGACACTACCAATTCCATTTCCGATATATGGACAAACTAAAGACTCCAATGAGGACATTCTACCGAATCTTCCAGTGAAGATTTCGGGAACATCCGAAGTGACAGTTACTTCTGACAGCAACGGCAAATATCTTCATAACATTCAGAATATCGCTACAGAAGGTCAGGATTTACATGTGAGAGCATCTTATCTTGGTGAGCATACTGACATAACTTGGAATGTTAGCTTAGTTCCTCCATCTAAGCGTATAGATGTCATCCTCCAAGAAACAATCACAACTGGAGAGAAATGTCTCAATGCATATCATACTGTCGGTAATCAAGCTTATGTATTCACATCGAAAGATACCGAATCTTATTTAAAGATATCAGACTTTGATTGGGGAGTATGACGGTTTATTCCGCATTATTTGATACAGGACGGTTTGATTATTCATACTTTAATCGCCAGTTTACAGACTATTCTATTGATACGCTTCTTGAACAAATCAACTTAAAGCAGCATACATTTTCATCCCTCCTTCAATCTCTTGAAAAGAAGCATTATGCAATTAATTCGCTCTTTCAAAAAACGTTTTATCTTTCCAAAAAGCTTGATGCGATTCTCCAAGAAACCAAGGAGATTGCTTGTGATTATGATACACTCCTTTCTAAACTCTATGCCATTCAGCACTCTTTGGACTCTCTCCTGCAGCAAACAACGCCTATTACTGCTGAGATTGATACGATATTGCAGCAAACCAAGGCATTATCGGAAGAAATTGATACAATTATTATGCAGCCAAATATAACCAAAGAGCAGGCTATTGATGCCTTATTGCAAGGTGAGTATATCCTCTCGCAAGTTCTTTCCACCCTCCTTGAGTTGAGAAATCTGTTAGCGTCCTACGACCTGTCTGCCATTCTTGAGAAGACATTTGATATAAAGAGCAAGATAGACACGTTAATTCAGGTGACAAAATCAATATCACATGTATTCAATACTCTCCTACAGCGCACAGCATCTTTATCTCATGATATCTCGGCTCTCATCTTTAAGACATATACTCTTGCCACAAAGATTGATTCCTTCCTGTCTATCCTGAATCAAGAAGTGACACATTCAATTGATACGCTTATTCTTGGAGTTCAATCATTGATGTATCGCTTCCAATCCGTTGTTGGTGCGTCAAATTTTGCAGAACATTATCTCAATACTATCCTGCAAAAGACAACGATGAAATCATACGTACTACAGGCAATAGCTGAGCTCCAAAATCTAGAAGTTGAACAGCTATTGGATGCTCTTCTTCAGCAAACTAATGTTGAAGAACTCAATATTGATTCTATCCTCCAAGCTCTTAATGAACTGAACATTTCCTTTGATACAAGATTAAAAGCAACAAAGATGATTTCTCTTTTGTTTGATGCACTGACGCAACAGAAGACTAAAAGAACCTACAATATTATTGTTGCTCTTCAGAAACTTTTAGGCAAGGAATATCTTCTCAACACACTGCTGTCTGCATATAAGTCAACTTCAATGTTCTTAGATGCACTTCTTTCAATACCGACTGTTTCAATCGAGCATGTCTTTGATGCGGTTCTATCTAAAACGACATCAACTAAATACAGATTCGATACAATCGTAGGAGCTGCAGCATTTGTCTCAATGTATCTCGACTCGATTCTAGAACAAACTTCCGTACGCTCTTATATACTTGATGCGATTAGTGAAATTCAAAATGTTGAAGTTGAATATCTTCTCAATTCACTGCTCTCTCAGATAAATGCAAAAGAGCTCGATATCGATGCAATGTTGCAGACGCTAAAATCATTGAGCCTTCCATTTGATACGAGTCTACAAGCGGCAAAGACTATACATTCACTTATTGATGCAATAACTCAAAAGAGAATGTCAGAATCCTACCATCTTATCACTACTCTTTCCACTCTTCTCGGTAAAGAACACACTCTCGATGTAATACTATCTGGCATTAAAAGCAGTTCCTTGTTTATTAACGCACTCCTAATGGCTACCAATATCTCTATTCAACAAATATTAGACGCCATCCTTTCTATAGAGATGGAAAAACATCATAGATTCGATGCAGTTATTGGAGCTGCAAACTTTGTTTCCATATACCTTGATGCTATAATGTCTCGCGAAACTCTTCAATCATATCCCTTCAATATGATAGCTATAACAGTTAATTCTTTAAACTATCCATATGATTCCCTAATAGTCAGACGAAACTCTAAAACACTAAACATTGATTCACTTCTCCTAAAGACGTATTCAGAGACATATAGGATTGCGTCTATACTCCTAAAACTGGGAATTGCTAGACAGGCTGTTCTTGATGCTGTTCTTCAAGGGAGATACTCTATTGCCTATAATATCAACTCCTATCTTGTGCCTGAAGCTCCGCTACGGAGTTACACGTTTCAGACAATTCTCGCAGGACCAAACTATGCATCTCATACGTTCACAGTCTACATCTTCAGACGCGGTTTCATTGATACAGTTGAAACATCCATGTCACCAATTATGGAAATATCTGCACGTGCGTCTGCAGTCTGTTAGATGTCAATATCTCTAAGAAGATATGGTTTATAACTGTTACGAACGCGGAACAACCATCAAAGTAACTGCAGAGTTTAAATCATCTGGTCAGTTAGTTGACCCTCTCTATCCAAGACTTAACGTTTATAAACCAGATGGAACCAAACTAGTGGATAATGCCGTACCATTCAAATCTGATGTTGGTAAATACTACTATTTCATCGAAACATCTTCTAATGCGATGCTCGGTCTATACACAGTAGAGTGGTCTGGATGGTCTCTCCTTGGTGGTGCACTTGGTTCTGGACAAATAATTCAGCGTGAAGTCTTTCAGCTTGTCGAAATTGAATAATAGGCTCAAAATGTCTCCAGAAATGCCTTTAAAAGCGTCATATTTGCGTTCTGGGACGAGTTCGAGCACCTCCGAGACATATTATATTCGTAAAGACGAAAAACGTCCCTACGGCCATTTCTGTGCCTTCTACGACAATTTCCTGAATATTGTGATGGATTATGCCTTCCCTTGGTGAATTATCGGTTAGATTAGTCCTCGATTTCCGAGGAATTGCAGGACAGCTAAAGCAATTTAGAAAAGTACTCCAAGCTGGACTTAATGCCATCTCTAAAGAAATCGCAGCAGGTTTTAAACCATTCGGAGTCACTGCACAGCAATTTGAGAAGGCTGTAAAGAATATAACTAAAGCTGCTGCGCAGTCTACTGCTAAAGCTCAAATCGCAATTGATAAAGCCGCAGAAAAGACCAGAGAGGCAACACAAAAGATGAAAACGGATATCAGCAAAGAGCTGCCAGCAGCATTTTCTATGATGTATCGCAGGTCTCGAGAATCCATATTGGGAACACTCAGAATCATCTTCTCCTTTAGGAATTTGATTGCAAAGATTGCTCACTATATCACATTCACAATTGGTGTACAACTAGTAATGTCAATTGTTCGAGGATTCAGAGAGATGGCTGAAAGCACTAAAGAATTCCAGAGAGCAATAGTTAATGCTGCGACAATCTCTGGTTATCTTGGCGATGCATTCGATGAAGTTGTTGACCACCTTTCAAAGCTTGCACTGACTCTCTCTAAGGAAACAGTTTTCTCAGCTACTGATGTTGCTAAGGCTTTCTATCAGATTGCATCAGCTGGTTATGATGTTTCCAAGCTTACAAAGAAGGAACTCATCCCAATTCTTAACTATGCTGCTGCAACCCAAACTTCATTAGAAGATGCCACATATGCAGTTCTCACCGTATTGAAATCATTCAATCTTGATATGTCAGAAACTGCAAGAGTAGTCGATGTATTCACCGCAGCTATAACAAAGTCTTTCATGAACTTCCAAAGATTACGAGAAGCTATGAAATATGTTGGTGCAACTGCAGGCTCTTTAGGTCTATCTCTCGAAGAAACCGTAGCTGCAGTATCGGCATTGGTTGATAGAGGTTTAGAGGGTTCACAAGCAGGACAGAGGCTCAATATGATACTCACCAGATTGCTAAAGCCGACAGACCAAGCGGCTGAAGCTCTTGAGCAATTAGGACTTACTGCAGATGATGTAAATCCAAAATACTATAATTTAGTTGAGATACTTTATAAGCTTAAGGCTGCTGGTTTTGGTGCAACAGAAGCTGCTGCAATGTTCAGGGCTAGGACGGCTGCATCTGCAATGGTTCTCGTCGATGCAGCTGATGATGTTGCACGGTTTGCAGCGATGCTCGAAATGTCTCAGGGAATCACAGAATCGGTTGCAAAATATCAGGAGAGGACTCTTTGGGGTGCATTAGTTAAGCTTTCTAATGCTCTTCAAGCTGCTTCTATCACTCTAGGACAATCACTCATTCCAATGTTCGAGTGGGGTGCTAGTATAATAAGAGCAAAGGTTGTTCCAATGATAGAAGCTATATCAGCAGGCTTCAGAAAATGGAAGACTGTAGTTCTTCCTCCACTCAAGATTCTTATTTCGCTTTTGATTGGTTACAAGGCTGCAATGGCTGTCGTCTCCTTCATGACTAAATACGTCATAGGTCTCCAGCTCCTTCAAGCTGCTGCATTGAGTAGAAATGCGAAAATTACATTCCAAGCAGCTATAGCAGCCGAATTATATGCTAAAGCTCAACAGACGCTTGCTGCTGCGACAGGTGCTGCCGCACTTTCACAAAGAGCACTTAATGCGGCAATGCTCAAGAATCCTATCACACTACTTCTCATTGCATTAGGCACCGCAGTTAGCTACTTTATTCTCTTCGGCAGCTCGGCAAGAAAAGCAAAAGATGAACTTAGGAGTCTGAATCTCACTCTACTCGAAAGTATTCATTTCTCTGAGGAATGGAGGAATTCAATAATTCAAGTTGGCAATAGATATCTGAGAGAGACGAAAAATATGGACGAAGCTGCAAAGCATGCATTTAGACATATGGTTGAGAATGCAAGAGATTACATGGATGTCTGGCAAGAAGTTGCTAGCGAATTAGAGAAGAGACTCGGTAAAGAAGTATCAGTCGAAGGAGTTGTTACACTTGCATGGAACGTGATATATACCGGTGGATATTATCCAGTTGATATGAGGATGTATCAGGAAATCAAAGATGCCTTCATAGAGATATTCAAGACCACATATTTTGAAGCTGCTAAAATTCTTGGTCCGCTTGCCGGAGAGTTAGTTGGACTCAGTTATTCTGTATCTAGATTAAGAGAAGCTAATGACAGGCTAGCGCATACTCAAAGTGCATTAAATGATGTTCTTCGTACCGCCGCTGATGATTATAGACGAGTGAGAGAAGCTGTAGAGACATATGTCCAAGCAGAGCGTGAAGCTGAGGATGCACGGAAAGACTTCTTAACTTCTCTTAAGAACTTCCTACAGGCTATGAGAGCTTTGCCAGGTCCTTTCGATAAGATTGTTGGACTACTCGAAGATATGGCTCAGCAGTCTTATGAATTATTCGTTGCTCAAAATGAATTAAATGCTGCATTGAGAGAAGAAGAGCAAGCAATTAAGGATTTAGCAAATGCTATTGCAATTTATGGTGCTCAATCAAATGAGGTTAGAAATGCTGAATATAAATTATTTGCTGCAATGCGAGAGCGTATGCAATTGGAGGAGCAAAATGCACAAACTACAAAACAATTGGCAACATTGCGTAGACAATTGCAATATATAATGGAACATGGCGTAGAAGTTGAAACTGCGGAAGGTAAGACGATTATGATGCTGACAGATGTGCAGAAGGATTTGCTGAGGACTGCAGAAGATTTAATAGACCTTCGTGAACGTTATATTCAGATTGAGGCTGAAATAACATCGCTTGAAGCTAAAGAGCAGGCATATCAGTTCTTATTGGAGAAGGGTGAACGAGCTCTAGCAGAAAAAGCTAAATTACTATATGAAGCTAGGAAGAAACTTTATGAAATTGAATACAAGCTCTATAAACTGAGAACTGGAGAAGATGAGCAACTTGATGAATTGTTCAAACAACTTGCAGAAGAAGGTTTGATAAATCAGGACCTTATAGACGGATATGCACAGATGATGAGAGCAAAAGGTAAATTACTTGCATTAAATCCGAAGTTGGCTGCAGTTTATGAACGTCTAAATGAAGAACAGCGTCAGCTGGTTGACAACTATATAAACACCGGAGAAGGTTTGGATGAACTTACCTTCCTTACTGATGAGGAGCTTTCTATAGTTATTGCTTACAGAGAAGCGCAGCAGGAATTGAATGATGCTATAGGTGCATTCAAAGATGTTCTTACACCACTAGTATCAAGCCTAGAAGAAATAGGCGCTGCTTCGGCTGAAGTGATTAAAGAATTCTTAGATTTAATTGATAACACTGGAGAAGCCATCTCTTACGAACTTGAAATGTACGGAGTGAGTGAAGATTTAGCTGAGTCAATAGATGGTGTTGCTGGTATAATAGCGAGATTGGCAAGAGCTCTTCAGGACGAAGCAGGAGAAGTTGATAATGTTGCATCAATATATGATGAGTTGATATCACGCTTAAATCTTACGAATGTTTTTGGAAGCACTGCAGAAGAAATACTCCAGACATTGAATACTCTGTATCAGACGAATTACGACTCTCTCAGCGAATTCACAGATGCTCAATTGATAGCGGCTGCAGCGTTAGTGAAGATAGCAGAAATCACTGGAGAGTATGCAGATGGCATGACTCTTGCTCAAATAGCAACAGCATTGCAAGTCGAATCTCTTGATGCGTTTGTTGATGCAGTCGAAGATGCATACTCTCAAGAAGAAGCAATGTATGATATCACTACTGAATTAGCAGACTTGAAAGAATCTTTAACCAATGTCCTCAATACAATGAATGATACTCTAAAAGAGATGATATCACTTTATTACAAAAGCAGTGAAGCTTTATTCCAATACGCTCTCCGATATGACTTTGCAGATATGCTCCTCAAGGGCTTCCATGGTGATTTTCAAGAATTAATGAAATATATGCGTTCGCAAGATATGGACTTTACACTCAGTATTACTACTTCCTGGGATGACCAAGACTGGGACGCATTCATCAATTCTATGACAGTTGAAAAACGCAGGCAATTCTTAGAAGCTGTTTCGAGTTTATCAGGCCAATCTGTTGATGTGATTACAAAATGGGATTCTGAAGATTGGAATACATTTCTTAATCATCTCACTCCAGAAAGATTACGCGCTCTTCAGATTATTCTCGACACAAACAATCCTGAGCTCACTATTGATACAGTCTTGGATACACAGAATTTCATCAATAGAGTTACAGAAATGCTTGAAAGAGCAGGTTTCACAAAATCACCGATGGGCAAGTGGATTCTTGAGCTGATAATTAGAACCATTACAGAAGGTATGACTGGTGGTGCAGGCGGCGGTGCAGGCGGAGGAGCTGGAGGTGGTGCAGGCGGAGGTGCAGGTGGCGGTGGTGCAGCCACACCCGTCGATTATATCAAGACCTATGTTGTGCGTCCAGGTGGTAGGAGTGGAATTCCGCTAGGACATTGGGGAGTTGTTGCTATTTCTCAACAAGGGAAAGAGCAGGTGATTGCAACGACGAAGAGTTTACAAGCTGCTGTCGACCTAATGAGGAAAAAACTTGCTGAACTTATGGAAGCTGGACAGATACCTTGGCCTTATGCATTTGGCGGATTAGCTGGTGTGGCTACCTCTATTATGAATGCTGCAAGAAGTATTCCAAAGCCACTTAATCCGAGAACGCTAGGTAAAGCGATAGTTAAGGGACCTGTAAATGCACTTCTTGGTGAGGCTGGACCGGAGGCTGTTATACCACTTGGTGGTCGGTATAGGAGATATGGTGAACGCTTACTTAAATCAATTATTCCTCGTTATTTCCCTGATTTAAAACTCCAATATGGTGCTTATGTAGGTGGAAGACTACCAACACCAATAGAAGAGAACAGAGAAGAGTATGTTATTCACGGTCCCATAATTATCCAAGGCGTTACGAATATCGATGAATTTCTCAATGAATTGAAGTTTAAGGCAAGAGCTACGGCTGTATGAGTCTGATAGATATCTATATTAATAGCGGGACTGAGAATGCATTACATCTTGATGAGTCATATTTAGAGAATCTTGAGATATCGGATTCATATGAGAGTTCCTACAAATCTGCAGTCTTTCGTATTATGGTTTCGGGTACTACAATAAACGAGTTAACGGAAGTCAACAATCCAGTTGTGATTTACATTCAAGACTCAATGGAGTTTGCTGGATACATCTCTAGGAAGCAACTTGAATTATTCGGTTCACCCATTCTTCGAATTCAGTGTATAGGCAAGACATATGATTTATGGAGAGTTATTTTGCCACAGAACTGCACATACTCTCAGGTTTATTCTGGATATCTTGTATCATCGCTCGTAGCAACATATGCTTCAGGCTCTGGATATTATGTTGAGCCTCCTGACGTCGAGCCAGATACTGGGTCATTCATAGAATACATAGACCTTTCGAATATGATGCTTGGAGATGCAATATCGAGAATCTCCAAATTTGACGGCTATCATTTCTATGTTGATGAAAACGGAAAACTACAATATTACAAGGTATCAGATGCTGTCCAATTTACGGTTAATGAAGAAGATATCCTAAAGATGTCTCCATTAGAGCATGCAGATGATAATATTAAAAACTATGTCGTGGTTATAGGCTCTCAAAACTTCGAGGCTGTAATTCCTGAAGCGTTTGCTCCTTCATCAGCTGGATTTATCACATTAGACTCTCCCGGCAAATATGCGGCTCAAGCCTTTGCTACCCCTCCGAGCTTATATCGGAACGTGCTTACAGCGGTTAGAGGAAGATATACTCATTCGGACTCACCAGCATATCTTATGGTAGCCGAGGTATATTCAGGCTCTGCTCATCCGGAGGAAAAGATTACCGAACAACAATTTATGTGGTATGCAGAAGATATCCCAATCTCAGAAGAAGGGACTATATCTTCTTGGGCGCAACCTGCATCATCTATTGCTCTTGATGAAGGTGTTCAGTATTGGTTGGTCTTTCGAGTTCCGGATGCAGATTCCGATAAATGGTGGAAAGTTGGTTACATTAATTCAGTCAATTATACTGATGACTTGTCAAGCGAGCCAGACATTGACAAAGACTGGTCTATTGATGGTGTTAGTTATGGAGATGTATTCTGGTCTTCTAATTCAATCCGCTTCTCAGCATATATTAGGGGTTATCCTTCCGCGAATCAGTTTGTGTATCCCTCTTCTGTCAGAACTTCGACGTTCGATGTGAAAGAACCGTTCTTTACAGACGAAGTAGAAGCTGTCTTTAATGTTTCTATTTATGACTACAGTACTACGACTGATATGGGACAATACAGAAGGACTGATGATGATAGATATAGACCAAGGC